>JBDLKA010000062.1:0-20829 GCA_039714075.1 Candidatus Krumholzibacteriota bacterium
GGTCTCCCGTAACTTCCGTCCACTCCGACCTGATTCTTGTCCGAGGTGTGGCAGTCCGCGCAATCGAACAGGATGGCCCGTTCGATATCAAGCCGTGCCGAGATGTGAGGATCGTGACAGGGAACGCATCCGCCGGGATGCGATGTCCCGCGCCACGTGCTTCCCGATTCACGATAAGGATGACTCAGGAAAATATCGTGGCATTCCCAGCAAAACTCTTCGTCCAGGTTGATGACGATGTCCTGCACGGCCGAGGATCGTGAATGGATCCGCCCCATGCCGTGGCAGGCTTCACAAGTAACTCCGTCCTGTTCCCAGGTTCCCGTGACGGGATCGTAGCCCGTCGAGTGGCAGACGCCACATTCGGTATCTCCGGGATCCAATTTCGCGATCTGATTTTCCATGAATGGCTTCGAGTGTCCGCTCACCAGGTAATCGGCGTAGATTTCCGCGTGGCATCTGCCGCACATTTCAGCACCGATGTAGTCGTTTTCCACCGTCCAGGACTCCACCTCGAAATCCAGCAGGACCGCGCTCCAGGTCGCGAGGTCTTTTCCGGCATCCGGGGCCATGGGCAGTTCCCGGATGCCCAATAACCGAAGGCCGATGCCGTCATCGTCCGTCACTTCGGCAACGTAAAAGTCAACCTGCTGCCGGACTTCGAAAGTAGGAGTTTGTTCCGGGTCGTGGAATTGGATATTGATATCGTATCTGGCCCACAGTCCTTCGTATTCACCGAAAAATCCGGTTTCCGGGGTAATCGGAATCCATTCACCCAGAGGCCCCAAGATGTCCATGGCGATGCCGCCAACCGCCGGGACGGAAACTCCGGATACATCCCGGCCCGCTTGTCCGGAAAACATGTTGCGGATGATGGATGTCATTTCGGACTTGTCGAAGGTTGTGTCCTTGGGCAAATTCCAGAGCTCACAGGTTTCGGAAGGCAGGATCATCCGGAAATCGGGATGCAGAAGCTCAGACAAGGAATCTGTCAGTTTGTTGGTGTAGGCCGACCCGAATTCCTGCACAAGCCGGGAAGGAAGCGTAAATGGAACTTCAGGATCTGCTTCAGGATCAACAGGGTCGTCATTACCGCAGCCGGGAACAACCAGCAGTGAAGCCATTGTGATGCCGATAATCACCACAGGATGAATCGAGCATATTCGCATTTTCATTTTCCCACCCCCTGGCAGAGTCATCAGAATTTCTATATGAACTACGGATGTCGAAGGTCGGCAGTCATCTTTGTGCCCGACTTGTTCCAAGTGTAAAGGGCCTGGTCCATAGCCCATTCTACCACGTTTATGGCGTGGGGGGTATTTTTGCTCCTCATGGTTGCGATCAGGTCTTCCAGGATGAAGTCGTGCTTGGGACGGAACACGTCCCGGATGCTATTGAAATCGCAGTATGGATGTTATAACATATGTAAAACTCGACATGGCGACAAGAAAGGTATGATCATGGTCAAACTCACTATTCGAAGAGTCGGAAATTCCCTGGGTCTGACCCTTCCCGCCGAGACCGCCAAGGCACTGCGCGTTAAGGAAGGCGATTCTCTGTATCTCACTGAGACCCCCGAAGGGTATCAGTTGGTGGCGCACGATCCCGACTTCGAAAAGACCATGAAGGCCGCTGAAGGTTTCATGAAGCGCTACCGGAACGCGCTGCGGGAATTGGCGAAATGATCCAACCCTTCCGGCTTTCGAAAGTGGCGATTCTGGCCATCCACGGCAGACTCTTGGCTGAGCATGGTGGGGCCTCGGGAATTCGAGACGAGAGTCTTCTGGAGTCGGCCTTGGCCGCGCCCGTCAACCACTTCGAGTATGACAAGGCCGATGTCTTTGTCTTGGCCGCCACCTATGCCTACGCTCTGACAAGCAACCATCCATTCGTTGACGGGAACAAGCGAACGGCGTTTGCGGCTGCGGGTATTTTTCTGGAGTTGAACGGCTACCGATTGACGGCTTCGGAGCCCGACGCGGTTCTGGCGGTGATGGCTCTGTCCAAGGGTGAAATGAACGCGGAAGAATTTTGCAATTGGTTCAGAATATCTTCCGTCGAGTTGGGTGAGATTGATAAAGAGGATTGAGGTGGGGATTCCATTTCTTGCCGTTCTTGGAAACAATACACGATTAAGCGTTTCACCCGAAGAGCCAATAGGCCATTCGAGTTATCAAAAAGGCAAGCCAGTTTAGAGCCCCGCGACCCGTCTACCGGTAGATACTCTTGACACCACCCCAGGCGCGTGCCTCCCCCTTCACGGCCGGCTCCCCGATCTGAATGTAGTGCCATACGTTTTCCACACCCTGGCCGTGCATGACCGCCAGGTTGGGCGGCACGTGGCAGCCGGGACCATGGTCGGCTGCCCAGGCCTGGAAGGTGGCGAAGAAAATCGGCTCGGTCAGCACGAGGCAGCAGTCGACGATCGATTCGGCGTGGTACACCTCGTGGTAGCCGACAGGTGCCGGGCAGTCGCTGCTGGTGGCGTAATCCCAGGTGCCGGCGAAGTAGGGGTGCGTCTCCCAGGTCCACGTGTCCATGTCGCCCAGGTCGTTGCCGGTGCCGTATTCGAACACGCCCATGCATTCGATACACGTGCCGCCCAGGCCGAAGTCCACAGTCCAGATCTCCTCGTCCGGCTCGGTGGGAGCCAGCACCAGGCGCACGGTGCAGGTGGTATCCCAGGTGAAGTCGTTGATGGTGGTCGGATCGTTGTCCAGGTCGATATCCAGATACAGTTGGTAGGCGGTTGCCGGACCGTTCGACACGGCCAGCAGGACGACCGCCAGGCAGGCGAGCGATCGCAATGGCATGATCTTCCCCCTTTCCGGGGCGTGGGTGGTCCACGTCCGTACCTCAAAGGATAGCGCCGTTGACAGTGTGCGGCCATATGCGGACGCATCCGTGCTTCTGCGAGACCGAATTCAGGTCGTTCCGCCGCTATCCCCCTGTATCTGCCGAACAATCCAACCGGGGCTGATCTCCCGGTTTTTCGAGTTCGTTTTTCCATCCCATTCGCCGAGGCGGAAATTCGGGTTAGGAAAACCAGTTGGATAATTACACTTCTCAGTCCAGTGGCGCCAGGAGATCCAGAAGGTTCTTGTTGATGATCCACGGGCCTTCGTCGGTGTCGAATACAAAAAAGGGATTGCCATGATTGAGGAGATCGGCGATTCGGCGCCGGTCCGGATGCATGTCCCCGAGGTGGGCGCGCCCCTCCAGCGAGAATCCGGCGATGACGATTTTCGCCGGCTGCCAGCATCGCGGGTCATCGTCCTGCGTTGGCGGCCAATCCCCGTAGTCGGCGTGCCTCGATTGCAGGCCCGCGATCCGGGACTTCTGGATCAGCGCCACGGCCGCCACGCCATCCTGGGCAAAGGGGACGAACCGTTTTCCGGAGTTGTTGAGGACGTCGAGCAGGTTCTCCGGTCCAAAGTGGTACTGTGCGTGATCGGCGAGAAAGAAGCGGCCCCGGATCTCCTGCCGGTCGGCCATCAGGGCCACGATCTCGGTCGATAGACCCTTTTCCATCTGCAAGGCACGGTTCATGGGTACTGCTCCGGAAGCGGCCGGTTTCGGGAAAATGATCTCCCGGGACGGCCATGGGAGTGATGCCGGACATGTTTCATTTTCGGCCCAAATCACTCCTGACTTAGTTGAAAAGTTGAAGGCTGTAGCCGTATAGCCAAGGCTTTGGCAATGACTTTAAATTTGACATTGAACATTCACTTGTGTCACAATAGTTGAACTGCAACTTCAATTGGAACAATGATTGAGGATTGTATGGTAGACCTGCAGATCGACTGAATAGATGCAAAACTTTTTGGACAAAACCACAAAAGGACCCACCCTCATGAAATCAATGCGTGGCCGGATATCGAGGCAGAGAAGTTCACGGCGTTCAAACAGTATTTTCCACCATTTCAATAAATTTCGATTGGTAATCCGGGGTGCGGTTGTAGTTGCATCCCTGCTCGTGTGTTTGTGCTCTTTTGGGTCAGCCGGCGCGCAGTGCATCGACTATGAAAGCTATCTGCATTGGGCCGGAGGCATCGATACGCCGGGTTATGCCAATGACGTGGCGATCTCCGGCATCTACGCCTGCGTAGCGGATTGGTATTCCGGTCTCCACGTATTCATGATGGTGGATCCCGAGAATCCCCAGCTTATGGGCACCGTGGATACGCCCGGCAGCGCCAACGGCGTTGCCACTACGGTCATCTTGGGCAATACTTTTGCCTTCGTTGCGGACGATGGGGCCGGGCTGCGGACGATAGACATCACCAATCCTTCAAATCCCCGGGCCGTGGGTAACGTGGACACGCCGGGTAGGGCCTACGATGTGGCCCTTTCCGGCAACTATGCCGTTCTGGCGGACGGAAATTCTGGTCTCCACGTGATCGATATTTCCATTCCTGCGAGCCCCCAGCTCGTGGGAAGCGAGAGCACTCCGGGTAGCGCCAGGGGCGTGGCCGTCTCAGGCAACTACGCCTACGTTGCGGACGATCATTACGGGCTCCAGGTCATCGACATCACCAATCCCTTTAACCCCCAGTTGGTAGGTGGCGTGGATACGCCGGGCCGTGCCGAGGGTGTGACCGTTTCGGGCAGCTACGCCTATGTTGCCGACTCCGGCATTGATGGTATTGACTTGAGTTCCGATCTCCAGGTGGTCGACATTTCGAATCCCGCGAGTCCGCAGCTTGTGGGTAGTGTGGCCACTGGATGCTTATATGCCAACGGTGTGGATGTTTTTGGCGGCTTCGCCTACCTGACCACCTCTGTCTATGGTATAGACGACAGCTTCGGCCTTAACGTGATTGACATCTCGAATCCGGCGACTCCCGAGATTACCGATAAAATAGATTTGTTTAGTGGCGCCAATGGGGTAGCCATTTATTACGGCAGCTACGCCCTCGTTGCGGATAGTAATTCCGGCCTCCAGGTGATCGACATTACCAATCCTGAGAGTTCCCAGATAACGGGCAGTGTGGATACGCCGGGTTCATGTATCAGCGTAGCCGTCTCAGGCGGACACGCCTATGTGGCGGACAATAATTCCGGTCTGCAGGTCGTCGATGTTTCCAATCCTGCGAGTCCTCAGATCGTAGGCGGCCTGGGGACTCCGGTTAGTACCGTTGATGTGGCCACATCCGGCGGCTACGCCTACCTTCCGACGGGAAGTTCCGGTTTCCTGGTGATCGATATTGCCAATCCGGTGAGTCCTCAGATTGTGGGCACCGTGAACCTGTCGGGTCTCCACAGTGTGGCTATCTCAGGCAACAACGCCTACGTTCTGGGCAGCAGTTCCGGTCTCCATGTAATCGATATTTCAAATCCCGCGGACCCCCAGTTTGTGGTGACCGGGGACACACCGGGCGGCAACGTGGACGTGGCAATCTCAGGCAGTTACGCCTACGTAATCGGCTACGCCAGTTTCCAGGTGATCGATATTTCAAACCCTGCCAGTCCCCTGCTTCTTGGCAGTACGGCAATCGCGGGCAAAGCCCGGGGGGTTGCCGCCTCGGGCGATTACGCCTACGTGGCTGAATCCGATTGGCATATTTACTACAGTTCCAGTGTCCAGGTGATCGATATCTCGAATCCTGCGAGTCCCCAATTGGTGGGTAGCTTGAACACGCCGGGACATGCCTCCGATGTGGTCGTCTCGGGCAGATACGCCTACGTCGCCGACGATAATTCCGGTGTCCAGATCTTCGATCTTGCAATTCCTGCGAATCCTGTGCCGGTGGGGAACACCGACACTCCGGGCTCGGCCCTGGGTCTGGCCGTTACCGGCGGTTTCGTCTACACCGCGGACGCCGCTTCCGGTCTTCAAATACTGCCGGCGCAATGCCAGGATTGCAACGACAACGGCATCGATGATCAAATCGAGATTGCAGCCCACCCAAGCCTGGATTTCAACAACGACGGCATTCTGGATTCTTGCCAGCCAGGTACTTCGGATATTCCATCTGTTGAAACCAGCCGGAACGCGTTACATGATGCTCGTCCCAACCCCTTCAATCCGATCACCACGATTGTGTATGAAGTCTCCGGCGGCACGCATGTTCGCTTGGCGGTTTATGACCTGGCCGGTCGTTTGGTGAAGGTATTGGCGGATGAAAGGGCGGTCTCGTCGGGCCCCCGGGAGGCGATGTGGAACGGCCGGGATACCGGTGGCCGGGTCGTATCCGCCGGGGTCTACTTCTACCGCATGGAAGCGGGGGAGTATTCCGAGACGAAGAGGATGACTTTGGTTAAATAGGCCAATCCGGGGCTGTAGCGGGAGGGTTGTGCCCGCCCGACGCGGGGGCCTTGCTTGATGGGATTGCCTGGGCTCAAATGACGTTGGTTCCCATTGAGGGCACCCAAACCGGCCAGCCCATCTATCCGGGTGAACAATGGATGGATGACGACGGCGTTCTCCACATCCGAGGCAAGGTTCATGCTTCGTTTGCCCAGGGGCAGGACATCTATGGCGTTCCGTGGACTGCCGCCGGTATCGTGGAGAACAACGTCAACATGAATCCCGCCATGGGCACCGGTGATATGAGTGGTTTCATGTATAGGGATTATACCTACGGAGATCTCGAGGGATCCTTTTCCGGGAAAATAACAGCAACGTCCACGGCTTTCCGGTGGATCGGTGAGGCCAATTTACCCCATGGAACCGGCGATTTTGCCGGCGGGAAGATTACCGGGGTGACTTTTTCACGTGGCTGGGCGGAGCAGGTAACCCAAATGGAGGGCTTTTTCCACATCCCACCGGAAAGGGGAGGCGGGGGCGACAAGTCGGCCCTCGAGGAGTCCAGTACGTGGGGCTCGGTTAAGGCATTGTTCCGGTAAGTCCGTCAGTTCATGTTCCGGGCAATCAACGGCACCACGATCGCGATGGCGGCCAGCACCGCCAGCACCAGCGTGAACAACGTGTAGCGGGCTTGATAGGTGCCGAGCAGGTCGTCGTCGTAATACTTGGCGACCTCGTTGTCCTCATACATCTGCTTCAGGCCCAGGAGCAGCTTCTCGCGCGATGACCGGCCGGCCATCAAAGCCCGGGTTGCGAAGATGTTGATCAGTACGGTCCCGAAGATGAGCAGCCCCAGGATGAAGTCGTTCTGGCCAGTGTTGTGGCCGCGCGCCGCCTGGTTCGCCACGCCCCAGTTGATGCCCAGGACCACGAGATTGAACAGGACCGCCGCCACCACGAACACGGTGTCGGTCTTGGCGTTCTGCTGCAGCTCGTTCACCATGTGGCCGTGAATTTCCTTGAGCATGATCATTCCCCCTTGGTTAACGGAAAAAACCCGCCATGCCTGACAGGATATCCCAACTCGGGGGCGTTGTCAGATAATTCGTAAGGCCTGGTCAGGGCAAACGGTCTTGCCGCTGAGTCCGGAAGTAGATGCCATACCTTTTGTCTTTGAAACCCGACCTGCAAGTATGCTATGATGTTTTATAGAAATCAGTTAAGGACAATCGATACCATTTTCACAATTCATGGAACTTCTCGCCCAATCCTATTGGAGAAGAATTATGAAACCTACCAAGAGAATTTTTCTCGTATTCATCATCACCCTGGGACTGATCAACGTTGCCGAAGCCCAAACGTGTTTCGACTACAGCGGGAGCATTGTCCATGCTTCGGATTACGCGGTAGCAGATGTTTCCTGCACGGCACGGATGGGTGATTTTTTGCTGTTTGGAACGGAAACGGGCCAATTCCTTGTGGTAGACATTTCCGACCCGGTCAATCCCACTCCAAAGGGATCTCTCAACCTGGGTGCGGGGGTGAAATATATCCGTGTGTCCGGCGGCCTGGCGTATGTCGCAGCGGGTGTGGCGGGGTTGTCGATCGTTGAAGTGCCGGTAAGCGGCGTCCCTCTAATATTGGGGAGTTACGACACGGCGGGTTCGGCCCATGGCGTGGTCGTGGTCGGGACGATGGTCTACGTTGCGGACTATGGCGGGGGATTGGTAATTTTGAACGCGGCTGACCCGGCAACCCCCGCCTTGGTGGGGACGGTCGCCTCGACCGGCTCCATCGACTCGGTCGAACACATCGATAACTACTTTGTTGTCCGAACATATTACGGCACCAATCCCCTGGTGGATGGAGTCCAGGTCTATGATCTGAGTGATCCCCTGGCTGCGGTCGTTACCGATGAGGTGTTGGGATATAATTACGATGTAAATTACAATTGGTCATATAGAGGGATACATGCCATCGGATCGGACCTCTACATCACATCGGCATCTTCTTACAAAGCCGGAGGCGGCCCTTTTGACCCTACATGCTATAACAAGGGAGTCAGCCACAAGGCTATCAGCCCGGAGGGCCTCTTCGTCAGCCTTAACGGGATGTCGTTCCCAACCGACGTTTACACTTCCAAGCCGTGCCTTCTGGGAGGAGACGGCGGAGTCCTGGCGGTTGATCGGATTGGGGAGGTCATACTGTTCGACGCCGATACCATGGTTGAAATCGGCGTGGTGAAGGGGGTTGTATCCAGCAGTTCGACCCATGTTCGCCCGTTGGTGTCGGGGGACATTTTGGTCAGGGCAATTGGAGATCCTCTCGGTATCCACCAACTCGGCCCCACATTCGGTGACGTCTTGCTTCAGCGCACGGATATTCCCAGCAACGCCTTTGAAAGGGAAGGCGTCTCCGTTATGGCAGGAGACGGTCTTGTGGTTAGCGGTGTTTATGTTCAAAACCCTGATGACTTCGATCCGGGGGGGTTTTATTTTAAGGTCTATTCAGTGAACGGCAGTGGCCTTGTTGATTTTGATTGGAGCTGGAGCATCCCTAGTTATGGTCCTGGCGAATTTATGGTGGCAGGCTTCACGCCAACGGCCGTACTTCTCAATAGTACCGGTGCCCTGTACGTCATTGACTTTTCCAGCCACGGGATTGTGGCTGGTCCATTCGGTCACGATGCCCTGGCAACTGCCGGTAATCTGGTATTTATCGCCAATACGGTGGGTGCCGAGCCCCTGCTCCAGATCCACGATCTGACGGACCCGACCGCTCCGCTGCTGCTGTCCACACTGCCGGTGGCGGACAATTGCCGGGGTATCGCCGTCGACGGTACGATGGTCCACCTTTGGTACGATTCTCCCCAGGTCACGGTGGTGGATGTTTCGGATCTTTCGGCCCCGGCGCTTGTGGGTCAGGCCGTCTATCCCCACGTGCCCTTGCAATTGGTTTTCGATGGCGGATTCAGCTACACGATTTGGGACGTGAGCGGGACGCGGGAATTAGCCGTTCTGGATTCCGGTTCTCCTCTGTCACCGGTCATTCTGGGTTCGATTGAAATCCCGAACGACTGCACCCGGGTGGCGCCGCGGGATAATCTTGTATATCTGGGCTCGAACTCTCTCGGTGTCACCGTGGTGGACGTCACATCTCCGGCGGTCCCGGAAATCGAGGGAAGTTACCTGCCGGGCCTCACCACCGCCTTGGCCGTATCGGACGATATTATTGTCGCTTCCTACAACCGCGGCCTGTCGGTGCTGGCCCCATCCTGTTCCGGGGTGGTTTCCGGGGTGTTTCCAGCGCTGCTGTCCTTTTTCGATATCACGACCCGGGAAGGCCGGGTCACGATCACCTGGGGAATCAGTGAATACGTGGAGGATGGAGAATTCCGTCTCACGGCCCAAAGCGATGGCCGAACCTGGGAGGTCCCCGTCAAGCGCGCGAGCAGCGGGTTCAGCGCCAGCGATGAAATCACCGCGACCGGCGATGTCACCTACCTGTTGCAGATGCTCACTCCGGACGGTTGGGACACGCTGGCCGACGAGACCGTTTCCTTGAGTATGCCGACCCCGGTGTTGACTCTGGAAAAACCCTGGCCGAATCCCTTCAACCCCTTGGTCAAGATCGCGTTTTCCCTCCGGGATCAAGGTCTTGCCAAACTCGCGGTGTATGATCTCAAGGGCCGTTGTGTGGCTGTCTTGATCGACGCCGAACTCCACTCGGGTCCCCACGCGACCGAGTGGTCGGGCACCGATTCGGCCGGCCGAAAGGTCCCCGCGGGTACTTACGCCATCAGGCTCACGACTGCCGCCGGCGTGCGGGTCGAGAAGGTCACCTTGCTAAAATAGAAGGAGTTGCTGGACAGGTGTTTCGCTAGTCCATCCAGGGCAGGTCCGCCAGAAACGCGGCCGGGCTCCCGTCTTCAGGCTTCAGCAGAAAATACCCCCACCTCTCGCCGGGCAAATACCGCTCATCCGGCCCGGGTGGACGCCGCCGGGTGATCACCAGCGTCAAGGGGTGGACATCCATGTCCGGCCTCATTTCCTCGCCGCACAGGAACACATAATCAACGGGAACGGTGGGTCGAACCCCATCCCGGCGGAAACGAAGCGCCAGGGTCGGAAGGGCGTTCCACACTCCGCTTTTTTCGGTGGCTTTATCCACGAAAAGATGGATTTCGCGCACATCTTCCAGATGGAAGTGGGTCACGATGTCCCGGTGGTGATCAACCGGCAGCGGGGGATCGCTGGTATGGAAAAACATCCAGGGCAGGAAGAACAGCACCCCGGCCAGGATTACCACGTGTACGGAGTTTTCTTTCAGACGGGGCGAAAGGCGGTGCGTGATCCAGCGGTCGAAAACCTCCTTGGCCACGAACAACTGCAACAGACCCACCAGCCCGTACAGGTAGTAGAACAGGTATGTATGCAGGTTACCGGGAACGAAGCGGGCGGTAACCACGGTGGCGGCCAGAACAACCCAGGTGAACAGGATGACCATCCGCCAGGGATGGTCCGAGCGCCGCATCTGCACGATCGACACGGCCAGCAGGAAAACCAGAACGAACAGGACGATGAAAGGAGAGTGGAGCTTCCACCCCGTCCAGGAACCCAGCACGACCAGCGGGTCGGTCAGCGCCAGGCCCAGCTTGTGAATCACCTCGGACCAGGGGTGGAGTTCGGGACCGTGGGTACTGAAGTACCGCCAAAGGAGGGTGAGGTTGCCCGGGTCGTTCTTCGCCTGTTCGACCACCGGCGGCAGAATGGCCAGAACCAGGAGAACCAGGGAAACAGCCAACAAAGCCCACCGGCGGGTTCCGGTGGGAGACCACTCGATCCGGCGCCTCCCCATACCCACCAGGATCGCCGCCGTCACCACGGCCGCCCACAGCGCAGTGGAAGAGGGAAGGTGATTGTGGATCGCCAGGGTGGCCGCCAGAACGGACACCGGAAGCCAGGTCAGGTCCCCGTCGGTCAGACGTGAAGCCGACGCCACGAAAAGGACCACCGGAAATGCCGCCAGCACGGGACCCCACACGTTGGCCATCATGAGAACGGAACCGCCGCCCAACCAGACCATCTGACCCGCCAGCAGGAAACCTCCGGCCGCGACCAGGGGAGGTTCCAGGCCGGATTTCCTCAACAGGCGCAGAATCCCCGCCAGGCACAACAGGTTCAGACCGAACTGGGCCAACATGTACCGGGCCAGGATCGAAGGCAGGAACCCGAGCAGGGTCTGGGCCAGCGCGAAATAATAGAAACTGACCGGGCCGGGATGGTGAAATCGGTGCTGGGAATACGGCCCCAGAAGTTCGTGGAATTCCCGGGCGCGTTCGACCTGGAGGGCATTGGCCGCCAGGTCTCCCTGCTCCTGAAGGTTGGGGGAAAGCCAGAAGGGAAGGTCAAAAAAGACAACGGAGGCCACCAGCAGTACGAGGGCCAACCGGGATAACATGCACATCATGGACGGAGGTTATCACCGGTCCTGTTGGGTCACAACTTCTTTGGGCCGAACCAACCCTTCGGTTTTTGCTGACGTCCCGCCCCCCCGCCCGTATCATGGACCCATAGAAACCTTACCTGAAAAAGGGGTCCGTCATGTCCGAGTATCCCCCAAGCAAAAATTCCGGCAACCGCGCCCTGCCGCCCCATCCGGGCCTGGACCTGGTCCGCGCCACCGAAGCGGCGGCCCTGGCCGCCGGACGCTTCATGGGCCTGGCCGACCGCCACGGAGCCGACCACGCCGCGCAGGACGCCATGGCCGCGGCCCTGGATCTGCTGCCCATGAAGGGCCATATCATCTGCGGCGAAGAGGGTCGCCACGGCGGCCACTCCCCTCTGGACAGCCAGAGCAAGGTGGGCACGGGCAAGGGACCGGAACTGGATGTCGAGGTGAACGCCATCGACGGCGCCGGCCTGGTGGCCGACGGGAAATCGGGTGCCCTTTCCGTGGCCGCGTTCGCGCCGCCGGGAGCCCTGTGGCGGCCCGGACCCGCCGTGTACATGGACAAGCTGGTCGTCGATCGCGAAGTGGCCGAATCCATCGGTCCCGAGGTCCTGGACGCCCCGCCGGGCTGGACCCTGGCCACGGTGGCCCGCTCCAAGGGCAAGGACGTCAACGACGTGGTGGTGTTCATCGTGGACCGCCCCCGTCACAAGCAACTGATCCATGACGTGCGCCAGGCGGGAGCACGCGTGTTTCTGCGGACCGGGGGGGACGTTGCCGGGGCCCTGCTGGCGGCGGACGTCACTGCTCCGGTCGATCTGATGATGGGCATCGGCGGCGCGGCCGAAGGCCTGATGGCCGCCTGTGCGGTCAAGGCCCTGGGCGGCGCCATGCTGGGCCGGATCACGCCCCAGTCGCAGAACGAACGCCAGGCCTGCCTGGACGGGAGCGTGGACCTGGAGCAGGTCCACTCCTGCGAGGACATGGTCCAGGGCGATGAAGTCTATTTCTCGGCCACCGGCATCACCGACGGCCTTCTTTTGCACGGCGTCCGGTATCACGGCGACTATGTGGATACCCATTCCATGGTGCTTCGTTACGAGACGGGCACGCGGAGAATCATCAAAACGGAACACCGGGTGAAGTGAGCGAAAGCAAGACAACCTTCGTAAAGGAACTGCGCCGCTGGGCGGCCGAGGAATCGGTCTTCTTCATGCGTCCGGCCCAGGTGCTGAAAAGGTACGCGGGCGACAACCTGCGTCCCGATCTGATGGCCGGCCTGACGGTGGCCGTGGTGCTGCTGCCCCAGGCCATCGCCTACGCCATGATCGCGGAACTGCCGCCCCAGATGGGTCTTTATGCGGCCATCGTGGGGGCCATGGTCGGTGCGCTGTGGGGATGTTCCCGCCACCTTCACACCGGACCCACCAACGCCTCCAGCCTGTTGGTGCTGGCCTCCCTGTTGTCGGTGGCCACTCCGGGCAGCGCCCAGTTTTTGGTGGCCGCGGGCTACATGTCGATCATCGTCGGCGTCCTGAAGCTGGTGATGGGCCTGCTGCGCTGGGGCGTGCTGGTGAACTTCGTGGCCGACAGCGTCATTCTCGGCTTCACCGCGGGCGCGGGCATCCTGATCAGCTTCAACCAGCTGCGCCACCTGCTGCGGCTGGACATCGCCAGCAACCCCAAGCTCGGCGAAACCCTCAAGGACCTGGCGATCCATGTGGACCACACCCACCTGATCAGCCTGGGGCTGGGGGTCGGCGCCATCCTGGTGATCGTTCTCTGCCGGCGGATCCGGCCTTCCCTGCCCGCGGCCCTGATCGCCATGGTCGTCACCGCCGCCGCCACGGCCATCTTCCGGCTGGATCAACACGGCGTTCTGGTGCTCGGCGCGGTGCCGCGGTCGCTGCCTCCGCTGGCCGACCTGCCGATCCTGGATTTCAACCTGATCTGGAAGCTGACGCCCGGCGCCGTGGCCGTGACCGCCATCGGTCTGGTGGAAGCGGTGGCCATCGCGCGCAGCGTTGCCGCCCAAAGCGGCCAGCGGCTGGACAGCAACCAGGAGTTCGTGGGCCAGGGCCTGGCGAGTATCGCAACCGGGTTCCTGTCGGGCTACCCGGTGTCCGGATCGTTCACCCGCACGACCGTGAATTACGCGTCCGGCGGACAAACCCAGCTGGCGAGCGTGTTTTCCGGCATGTGGGTGATGCTGGCCGTGCTGCTGCTGGCTCCGCTGGCGATCTACCTGCCGCGCGCGGCTTTGGCGGGGGTGCTGCTGGTGACGGCCTGGGGCATGGTCGACCGGGGGGAGATGCGGCGCATCCTTCGTTCCAGCAAGGGCGACTCCTCCATTTTGATCGCCACCCTGGCGGCCACCATCCTGTTGCCCCTGGAGTTCGCGGTGCTGGCGGGCATGCTGGTTTCCTTCGCGCGCTACCTGATCAAGAGCTCGACGCCGGGTGTGCACTCGGTGGTGCCGGACGAGAACTTCCGCCACTTCATCCGGGCCAAGGACGCCACGGTGTGTCCCCAGCTCGGCGTGATCGAGATCGAGGGCTCGCTTTATTTCGGGGCCGTCCATCACGTGGAGGAAGCCCTGCGGGCCAACCAGGACGCCCACCCCAGCCAGCAATACCTGCTGCTGCGGATGCACATGGTCGATCACTGCGACGTCAGCGGCATCCACATGCTCGAAAGCGTGGTCAAGCGGTACCGCAAGCGCGGGGGTGACGTATTCATCGAGGGCATCCGGCCGATGGCCAGGCACATGGTCGGACTGTACGGTTTCGACAGGATGATAGGCGCCGAAAACATTCTGGACATCGACAACGCGATCAGCCACCTCTTCCACAAGGTGCTGCACCCGGGGTTCTGCATCTATTCGTGCAAGGAGCGGGTGTTCGGCGAGTGCCAGGCCCTGCCCAAGTACACCGACCAGCCGCAGCTTCCGGGCGTGGCCGAAATCATGCCCCACGTCATCGAGGAACTGGCGCCCAGCCAGGTGAAAACAATGATGGAGGACGAGTCCAGCGGCGTGGTCGTGATCGACGTGGGCGAGCCGGCGGAATATCGCAACTGGCACATCGACCGTTCGTTCTCCCTGCCGCTGCGCCGCCTGTCGTCCGAGGGTGTCGGACTGCCCAAGGAAAGCCCGGTGATCTTCGTCAGCCGGATCGGCCGGCGCGGGGCCCTGGCCGTGCACATCATGCAGGATCTGGGTTATACCGATACCTTCAATCTGAAGGGCGGCATGCTGGCCTGGGAGGCGGCGGGGTATCCGATCGCGGTGGAGTAGCCGGGTCTATTCTTGAATCAAAAGCTGTACCGCGCCCGCGCACCCCAGATGGTCTTATCCGCGGCATACAACGAATTGTCGTAACTCATCTCTCCCCAGTCCAGCTCCACCGTTACCGGGCCCAGAAGCCGTCCGTCCAGTACGATTCCGAGACCCCAACTTTCAATATCACCGAGGACCTGTGTGCTGTGGCCGAATCGCAGCGCCAGGGCATCGAGAAAAAGGGCTTCCAGGCCGACATGGTCTGCATCCGAGCGGTAGGTATCACCCAACCGGGAGGTCTGGGCAACGGCCAGCAGGAACTTGACGATATCTCCCGGGTGGCCGGCCCGGTCAATGGCTGTTTCCACGGTCAAGCCGGTTCGTAAGGGGCGGGGTAACCTGGCCACATAATCATCAAAGGTGTAGGCCGCGTCGGTCACGTTCTGCCAGGAGACGGCGCCGGTCAGGCCCGTCCAGCCGCCATGATAATCGACGCGCCAACCAAAAGTCGTGCCCAGGTCCCAGGTGTCGGCATCAGCTTCCATTTCATCGAAGCGGCTCGAATAACCGCGCCAGGCGGCGCCGACCGCCCAATGGAAGGATGGCTTCCCGAACAGGGCCCGCCCCAGGTCGTAGCTCAACCCGATGGCCGTCATCCGGTCGTGGATTTCAAACGTTTCGCCGGTTCCTTCGGGGTTGTACGCCGTGCGCACGAGTACCGACTCGTTGACGAAATCCTGCATCGCGAAGTTCAGGCGCAAGTGGTTCCACCCGGCGGTGCCGGCATAGGTATGGAATTCGAAGCCTCCGATATAGTCCGCGTGGTCATAGCTCAACCCGACACCGGTTCCGGTGCTCAAGGGAGCGGGGTTGACCAGCAAGGTGGCGGGACTTCTGTCGGCCAGGTCGCTGCCCCCAAGGGCCGAAAGCCGTCCACCCGTGAATATGCCTTCCCACGAGAAGGTGAACGTGCCGACCTTGGAAAAACCAGCCGCGGCGGCGGGTGAGGCGAGGGCCAAAATCAGGCAGACGACAAAGAGACGCAATATGAAGTGCACGGTATTTCCTTGGTTAAGTGAATAGTAATAATAACGGTTATTCAGGACGTAAGTCCAAAAATCTCGCATCCATATTGAAATCGATTGGGTTTCCGATCTCCAGCCTGGAAAAATCGGGATGGGCCGGATTGAGGAGATGGTTCCAGCCGGTGGGTGCAACCGCTGTGGGAACCTGGAGAGCCAGGGATGAACCGCTTTCCAGCCACCGGTCCCCGATTCTGCGCAGGGCCGCGGGTCCGGGATGGGACCGCCAGTTGCCCGGCAGGCCTGCGGCGTCAACCCGGGTTGACATTTCCTCGGGGAAACGGACCGGTATGAACACATAGTGGGAAAGCAGGTACAGTTCCACGTGTGCCAGCATTTCGAGGATGGCCAGCGCCGAGGATTCCGCCGTGTAGATCACCGGCCTTCCGGGACTGTTCCAGCGTCCCCCCGCGCGGCGGGCCCCTTCGCCGTCGAACGCCGATTCCAGGTATTTCCTTTTGACCACCCGCCAGGCCCGGAGCATCAGGCGAACACCCCGTGTTCCAGCCGGTCGATCAGGGCTTCGACTTCGCGGGCGCCGACTTCGCTCCCCAAAAGGTCCAGCGGCCGCTTGCCGCCCAGACCCACCTGGGGGCGGGCAAGCCACTCCCGCGCGGAGGCGTCATCGCCCTCGAAAAGCTCCACGGTTTTTCCGAAGACACGGGAAAGCCGGACCAGGCGATCCGATTCGTCTGTTTCCATGCGCTTGTCCGCCCGGCGACGGGCCAGGGTGCGCGGGCTGATCTGCACCAGGTCGGCGAGCTCCTCCTGGGAGAGATTGATGTTATGTCTCAGGCGGTTGAATGATGCAAAGGACAGGCCATCGTCGATACGGTCGAGAAGGCGGGGCGTATCGAACTTCCGCAGCCCCAGAAACACGAGATAGGGGTGCGCCGTGCCTGCGTTGGCACAGATGATCTTCCAGAACTTTTTTGTGTCCGGGAATTGTATTCGGTCGGCCAGGATTCCGGTTTGGGACATGTCGAACCCCTTTTTCAATGTCTGCCATTTGGCATAATTATAACGGCAATTTGGCAAAATGTCCATTGCTGCCAATTGTGTTGCCGGGCCCGGACCATTTGCTAGAATGGCCTTGGGAATTGTCCTCAAGCGTCATGTGACGGCCTCCAGGGAGCGGAATCGGTTGAACCAGCAGCGCAAAGCCACCCTCTACGGCCTGTCCGCGGTGCTGGTCTGGTCCACCGTGGCCACGGCCTTCAAGCTGTCGCTGCGGCATCTCGACCATTTCCAGCTGCTGTTTCTGGCGACCGTCTTTTCCCTGGTTTCCCTGGGCGCGGTCCTGGGCTTCCAGGGCAGGTTTCATCTGCTTCTGTGCGGGACGCGCCGCCAGTACCGCCTGGTCTTCGGTCTGGGCCTGCTCAACCCCTTCATCTACTACCTGGTTTTGTTCAAGGCCTACGACCTGCTGCCGGCCCAGGTGGCCCAGCCCCTCAACTACACCTGGGCGCTGACGCTGTCCTGGCTGGCGGTGCCCCTGTTGGGACAGAAGGTCGGCTGGCGGCACGGGGTGGCGGGATTGATCTGCTATTTCGGCGTGGTGGTGCTGGCCACGGGCGGCAACCTGACCTCGTTCACGGTGGCCGACCCGCTGGGGGTGGCCCTGGCATTGGGCTCGACCCTGGTCTGGGCGCTCTACTGGATCGGCAACACGAAAAGCGAGCTCGATCCGGTGGCGGGCCTGTTCCTTGGCTTCGCTTTCGCGCTGCCCTTCGTGACGGGGACGGTTCTGCTGTTTTCGGATCTGCGGTTCGGCTGGCAGGGACTGCTGGGCGGCGCCTACGTGGGGGCCTTCGAGATGGGCTTCACCTTCGTGCTCTGGCTTTCGGCCATGCGGCTGACCAGTTCGACCGCGCGCATCGCCAACTTCATTTTCCTGGCGCCGTTTTTGTCCCTGGTGTTCATCCATTTCGTGCTGGGCGAACACGTGGTGCCCGCCACGATCATCGGGCTGGTGCTGATCGTGGGCGGGCTGATCCTGCAGGGCTCGCGTGGGTCCGGAAAAGGGTCCGGATAGAGGTCCGGAAAGTAACCCGTTTTCTAGCGCCGTCTTCCACCGCCGCCCCGTCGCGCCCCGCCGCCGCGGCTGGGCGACTGCCTTTGCCGCTGGGAGCCTCGGTTGCGGCTGCTGCGGTCACGGTCGAGTTGTTGCCGGCGGTCCCTGGATGAACGGTCACGGTCCATTTGTTGCCGACGGTCGCGGTCGCTGCGGTCACGATCCATCTGTTGCCGGCGATCCCGGTCCGCGCGGTCGCGTTCGACCCGGTCGCGCTCGATCTTCTGCTGACGATCACGCTCGGTCCGGTCCCGTTCCTTCCGATCCCGTTCCTGCCTGTCCCGTTCCTGCCTGTCTCGTTCCTGTCTGTCCCGATCCCCCTCACGGTCCCTGGCCCACTTGCCGTCTTCCCGCTTCTCCCAGTTGCCGTCCCGGTCCCGGTAGATATCCCCGTGGCGGTCGGCGTAGACATTGTTCTTCCGGTCACGCCCGGCCGGCGCCGGACGTTTGCCGTCGCGGCGGCGCACGTCGCCCGTGCGCTTGACCCCGTTGCTTCGGTTGCGATAGGCGTTGTTGCGGGGCTGGCGCTGGCCCGCGCGGTAACCGGCCCGGTACCCGGCGGCGGCCCCGCGGTTGTACCCGTGACGGTAGCCACGGTTGTAGCCGTGCCAATAGCCGGCCCGGTAGCCGTAGCGGTAGCCTCCCGCACCCCAGTATCCGTAGTGGGGGCGGCCCCAGCCCATCCCGATGGACAACCAGCCGTAGCTGACGCCGAAGGAGAATCCCCAGCCCGAGTAGGGACTGTAGTGGACGCCGAACCCGTAGGTAACCGGGCGCGGATAGTAATAGGCGCCCCACCAGGGCCGGTAATACCACCCGGTTCCGTAGACCACGCAGGGTCCCCACACGTAGGAGCCGTAATAGCCGGAGGTGTAGCCCACGTAGACCACTTCGGGCGTCGAATCGTAGATGTAGACGTACTTGACGTTGTAGACCGGACAATCCGGGGGCAGATCCTGGACCACGGCGGGCACCTCGGTGGCGACCCGCCAGGGGCCGGAGGGTCCATTGCCGACGAACCAGACGGCGTTGTCCACGCAGTAGTATACCTGGTCGATCAGCAGCACGGATTTATCGGTGTTCAGGGCGTAGGCCACCCCTTCGCCGCAGGCCTCGAACTCGGGATCGCCGTCGTAGGTCACCTCGACGGTGGCGGTCTTGCGGTCGATCTCCGCAGTCTGGGGAATCTGCGTTTCGAGGATGGCCTCGCGCGACTCGACGGTTCCGGGTACGCTGCCCAGCACGCCGCCCATGTCGGATCCCGCGGGAATCTTCTCGAAATCCACGGGCAGATCCTCGAAGGAAACAAACTCCCAGGTTTCGTCGGACAGCGAGGCCGTCCGGTACCAGCGGCCCGCGAACAGGGCGTAGTACTGCTGGCCGGCGATATCCATCAGGACATCGTTCTCGGTATTCTTCAGGTAGAGAAGCTGGGTGTCCTTGATGGTGGCGAAGTCGGGCTCGCCGTCGGTGATGATCAGTTCGGCCGGCACCGTGGTGACGATGATCTCGGGATCCGGCTCGTCCGCGTCGGCTTCCCGTTCCAGGGCGGCGGCGTCATCCTTCTGCTCGTCCGCCTGGGCCTGTTCCTCCTCGTCGATCTTCCGCGAAACCTTGGCCACTTCCCCGGGCAGGTCGTCGGTCCGTTTCCAGACGCCGCCGATATCATCGCTGACGAACCACATGCCGCTGCCGCGCAGGTAGAAACCGTTCCTCTTGTCCTTGACGATGAAGAAGGCCGAGTTGGCCACGTACTCCAGGTCGAATCCGGTCAGGTCGGTGAGAATGGGATCGCCGTCAATGCTGACCAGCACCGTGGGCGCAGTTCGGTGGTAGATGCGCGGAGCATCGCTGCCGTAGTTTTCCTTTTCACCCTGGTGGTCGGGCAAGGAGGCCAGCAGCCGGTCGAGGGAGATGGTGATGTCCCAGGTGGGTATCTCCTTCTCGAGGAACCGGCTCAGCTCCTCGACTTTTCCCTGTTCGACCTCCGGGAATTTGGCCGCCGTGACTTTCGTCCGCACCAGGGTGGCCGTGCGCGTTTCCATGTCCGTGGCCAGACGGGATTCGAACCACATGGCGCCGAAAATCATGCCCTCCTGTCCCGCTTCCTTCAACGAGATCGCCGACCGCGATTCCAGCTTGTCGCCCACGAAGGACTCCACCTGGGGCTGATAGATGACGACCTCGCCCTTTTCGCCGGTGATCTTGCGGGGCCAGTCCAGTTCGCCTTCTTCGTTCTGGGCCATGGCGCCGCCGGCGGTCAGCAGGATCAGGGTGGCGGCCAGGAAAAGCACGCGGGATATCTTCATCGGGTTTTCCTTCATCATTGAGAATTCCGTACGAGGTTTTGCCTATTAAATAGTAACCGGGTCTTGATAGCCACAGGTTGTTTGGCAAACAGGGGAACGGACGCCAAAGTTCCGATTTTCCACCATTTTCGATTTTTTGACAACTTACTGAAAAAATTAGATTTACTTAAGTTTTTTCTTGTTCTTTTCGTCATTTGTTCGTATATTGATTGCACCTCCCATGCACCCAACCCTGGAGGTATATCATGTCCGCTGTTTCCTATGTTTCCGGTCAACCCGCCGCTCAGGTCCACGCTTCCCTGAAGCATTCCCTGGCCGCCTTGGATCATGCCCGTCAGTGCGCCGTTTTGTGGTTCGGCGAGATCATGCGGCGCCGTTTGTTTCGT
>JBDLKA010000063.1:0-20491 GCA_039714075.1 Candidatus Krumholzibacteriota bacterium
CGGGCAAAAAAGGCATCAGAAAGATTCCCCAGGTGGGAATCGTCGAAATCCAGGATGATGTGGAAATCGGGGCCGGTTCGTGCGTGGATCGGGCCACCACCGGGCGCACGGTTGTGGGGCAGGGATCAAAGGTCGACAACCTGGTGCAAATCGGCCACAATGTGACAATTGGCAAGGACTGTTCACTAAGTGCCCAGACGGGGATTGCCGGCAGCAGTTCGATTGCAGACGGGGTCATGATCGGGGGACAGGTCGGAATTTCCGATCATTTGAAAATCGGCGAAGGGGCAAGAATAGCGGGGCAGTCGGGCGTCACCAGCGACGTGCCGGCGGGGCAGACCGTTTTCGGCTGTCCGGCCGTGGATTTCAACGAGTCGTTCCGGATGTTCGCCTCCCTGAGGAAACTCCCGGAACTGTTACGCAGGGTCAGACGTCTGGAAAATGCGGAGGAATCCGGCCGGATGAATGACACGGGCACCATAAACGACGATGAAGGTCAGGGGTAACAACCAGTGCTCTGGTTCCAGAAAACGCTGAAGAAGGAAGTTTCCACCGAGGGCCTCGGCCTGCATTCCGGTGAATTTTCCCGTATGACCTTCATCCCCGCGCCGCCCAACACCGGGCTGGTCTTTGTCGTGCCCGGACCCGAGGGCGAGTCCCGGATCCCGGCCCTGGTCGAGAATGTGGCCGACGGCCAGGATCTCGTGCGCGCCACCACCCTGACCAAGGACGGGGTGACCATCCACACGGTGGAACATGTCCTGTCGGGACTGGCGGGGATGGGGATCACCAATTGCCTGATCCGCCTGGAGGGCGGGGAACCGCCGGTACCCGATTGCGCCAGCGCCCTGTCCTATGTGGCGATGATCGACGAGGCCGGTGTCGAGGCCCAGGGGTTGCCCGCGCTCTACTACAAGGTGAACCGCCCCATATCATGGCGGCAGGGAGACGTGGAATTGACCGCCGTGCCCGCGGAACACTTCACGCTGACCTTTTCCATCGACTATGAAGATCCCAAGATCGGGGTCCAGAACGCGACCTTCGAGATTCATCCTTCCATCTACCGGGAGGAAATCGCCCCGGCGAGGACCTTCGCCATGATGAAGGATGTCGCGCGCCTCCAGGAGATGGGGCTGGTCAAGGGAGGGTCCTTCGAAAACGCCCTCGTCTTCGAGGACGGCAAGCTCGGCGGCGGTCAGGAACTCCGCTTCGTCGACGAATGCGTGCGCCACAAACTCCTGGACCTCCTGGGGGATCTGACCCTGCTGGGGATGCCCATCAAGGGGCACGTCACCGCCAAGCTTTCCGGCCATTCGGGCAACGTCGAGTTCACCCGGGTGCTGGCCAAGGCCGAGCGGCGGATGCCGCGGATCTACCCGTCCCGCAATCCCGAGTTCTGGGACATCGGTTCCATCATGGAGATCATGCCCCACCGCTATCCGTTCCTGCTGGTGGACCGCATTTTCGACCTGGAACCCGGCAGGAGGGTTTCGGGCATCAAGAACGTGACGGTCAACGAGCCTTTTTTCGAAGGCCATTTTCCTGGTCACCCCATCATGCCCGCGGTGCTGATCATCGAGGCCATGGCCCAGACCGGCGGGGTGCTTCTGATGAGCGGATTTGAAGATCCCAAGGGCAAACTGGTATATTTCAGCGGCATAGACAATGCCCGTTTCCGTCAGCCGGTAACGCCCGGCGACCAGCTCAGGTTCGAACTGGAAATGCAGAAGATGCGAGGGTCACTTTGTAAAATGCATGGCACCGCCTGGGTCGGCGACAAGAAGGTCGCCGAGGCGGATCTCATGTCTACAGTGGTGGAGAGCTGATCCACCACCTTTAAGGAGGAATATCTTGGACCCGATGAAGATCAACAAGGTTGTCGGTCCTCGACCCGTCAGCGAAGCCGAGATTCACCCCACTGCGGTGGTGCATCCCTCGGCGCGCCTCGGGCACAACGTCAAGGTCGGTCCCCATTCGGTGATCGGTCCCGACGTGGTGATGGGACCTGACTGCGTGGTTGGTTCGTCCGTCCTCATCGAGGGCCATACGACCATCGGCAGGAACAACCGGTTCTTCCACGGCGCGGCCATCGGCTGTGAACCCCAGGACAAAAAATTCCGCGGCGAAACCACTTTTCTCGAAATCGGCGACAACAACGATTTCCGGGAATACGTCACGGTGCATCTGGCCACGGAGGAAGGCGCCCAGACCCGAGTCGGCAACAACAACCTGGTGATGGCCTATGTGCACATCGCCCACAACTGTCATATCCACGACGACTGTGTCATCGCCAACGCCGTCAATCTGGCCGGGCACGTGGAAGTGGGAAACCACGCCACCATCGGTGGTCTGACCCCCGTGCACCAGTTCGTACGGATCGGGCCCTATGCCTTCATCGGCGGGGCCAGCCGCCTGTCCCAGGATGTGCCCCCCTTCGTCAAGGTGGCGGGCAGTCCGGTGGAGGTGCGGGGGATCAACAGCATCGGTTTGAAGCGGAACGGCTTCACCGATGATGACCTGAAGATCCTCAAGAAGGCCTACCGCATCCTGTACCGGTCGGGGCTCAATGTGACCCAGGCCGTCGATAGGATTGCGGCGGACTGCAAGCTGACCAAGCACACCGAAACCCTGATGGCCTTCATCCGCCGCTCGGACCGGGGGATTGTGCGTTGAGGGTTCTGGCACTTGCCGTGAAAGTTGACTGACGGTGTCGTCGAGGTCATCCCGGCATGTTTTCATATCCTGCGGGGAAGCCAGCGGGGATCGATACGGAGCGGCCTTGACGGCCGCTCTGTCTTCCATGGATCCCGATCTGCGCATTTCCGCCCTCGGGGGCGCGGGCCTGGAACAGGCGGGCGCGGAAATCATCGCCGATTCGGCGGAGCTGGCGGTGATGGGTTTTTCCGAGGTGATTTCGGCCCTGCCCACCTTGTTGCGGGTCAAGAACCGCATCGGGCGCCATCTGGTCGAGCAGAAGGTGGACCTGGTCGTCCCCATCGATTTTCCCGGTTTCAATGGGAAGCTGGCCTCCAGCGCCCGCCGGACCGGCATTCCCGTGTTCTGGCTCATCGCTCCGCAGGTCTGGGCCTGGGGGAGTTGGCGCATTCCCGGTTTGCGGCGAAAGATCGATCGCCTGGGCACCATCCTGCCCTTTGAAACCGATTTTTTCACGCAACGCGGCTTCGAGGTGTTCCCCATGGGGCACCCGCTGATGGAGGATTACGGTCGGGATTTCCCGTTCGAGGAGAACCTGGCCGCCCGCGAAAGCCGGTTGAGCAAACGGGACGCCCCGCTGACCATCGCCATCCTGCCCGGGAGCCGCAGACAGGAATTGAAGCATCTTCTGCCCATCCTGAAAGTGACCACCCAGGCGGTCCTGGGGCACCTGGGGGATCGCAACGTGCGGTTCGTCGTCAGTGTCGCCCCCGGCATTGATCCGGTGACCATCAGTTCGGTGTTCGAATCGGGTGTGGAAATCACGGACCGGATATTGCCCCGTCTGCTGAATGATGCGGACCTGGCCCTCGTTTGCAGTGGGACGGCCAGCCTGGAGGCCGCGCTGGCCGGCGTGCCCCACGAACTGGTCTACCGGACCGGGGCCCTGAACGGGTTTCTGGGACGGCACCTGGTGCGGACCAACCATATCGGCCTGAGCAACATCATTCTCGGCCAGCAGATGGTTCGCGAGCACCTCCAGGACAATGCTTCTCCGCTGCCACTGGCCCGCAATCTGCTGCGCTGGCTGTCCCGCCCCGCCGAACGGGAGGGATTCTACAATCATGTCAGAAGGGTTCGGCAACTGTGCGGCCGGCAGGGTGTCTGGGAGCGGACCGCCCGGGCGGTGTTGGATATGATCCCGGCGGAGGCTGGTGCCCAGGCGGAAACGGCCTCCGGAAACGGCGCCTGAAATGTTACTGCAACGGCTGAAACTGTTCCTCGCACCCGGCACCTGGTGGTTCCTCAAGAAAACCGTCCGGCTGAACGAACTGATCGCGGACCCAGCCTGGGGTGATCGCCCGGTCATTTTTGCCTGCCTGCACCGCGATATCCTGCCGGCCATCATGTTTGTGCGGCCCATGCGACCCGCTCTCCTGGTCAGCAACAGTCCGGATGGGGATATCCTGGTCAAAACCCTGGGCGAGGAAGATTACAGGTTCGTCCGCGGGGCCACGGGCCTTGACGGCGGTCGCGCCCTGGTCCTGCTCCGCCGGGAATTGGGTGCGGGCCACAGTGTGGGACTGGCCGTGGACGGGCCCGAAGGGCCGTTCGGCGCCATCCGGGAGGGCGTTCTGCACCTGGCCCGGATGACCGGAGCCATCGTCGTGCCCCTGGTGGCCAAAGCCAGCCGGCCCCTGGTCCTGGAAACCTGGGATCGAACCGTGGTGCCCGTTCCCTTTCGTCGGGTGGAAATGGAAATTGGTCCGGCTCTGCGAATCCCCCCAGACGCCGGGGCGGATGACATGGCCGGTTTTTTCCGTATTCTGGAGGAATTCTACGGTGTCCAGGAGGAGATGTGATGCGGATTCTCGACCTGCGTCCCCGGACCGTTCGTTTCATGTCGTCCCTGTGGCGGAAGGGTGCTCCCGTTCGGGGCTGCCTGGCCAAACGGCCCGACTCCCGCAACCCTTTCACAAACCTGATGGGCAAGGTGACCGACAATGTGGTCGCCCGCCGCGTGGCGGCGCGCAAGCCTGCCGCCGGCGGCCCGGCCATTGTCTCGGTGGGAAACCTGGCCCTCGGCGGAACCGGGAAGACTCCCGTCGTGACGGCCCTGGCCCGTGATCTGGCGGATGACCGCTGGCGCGGGGCCGTGCTGACCCGTGGCTTCGGATCCCCCTTGTCCGGTCCGCTGGCGGTTGATCCGGGGAATGTCCTGGCCGGTGACGAGGCGCGGCTGATGGCCGCGGCTTTGGATCCGTGCCAGTGGCCTGTCATTCAGGCGCGGCACCGGGCGCGGGGTTTGGAGTACCTGGTTGAAGAGCACCCGGGAATCGAGATAGTGATCGTGGAGGACGGTCATCAAACCGCCCGTCTTGGCCGTCATCTTGATGTGGTCATCCTTGATGCCTGGACGGTGGATGACGTTCAGGGATCACCACGAATCCATCCGGTGACCGGGGCGGTCTTCCCTTTCGGGCCGTGGCGGGAATCGTCCGCGGGTGCGGAACGGGCGGGGATCTGGCTTTTGGAAACCGAGGAACCGGTGCCCGCCGAGGGAATGAACGGGCAGGCAGTGGCTGCTTTTTCCCGGCACCTGTCATTGCGTGATGCGCAAGAGGGATCCCTGTTTGAAACGCCGGACGGACGGTTCGCGGTTCTTTCGGGAATCGCCCGACCCGCGGCTTTCGAAAAGGCTCTCGAACAGGTTCTGGTCCATGAACCGGTCTTGTCCATCAGGTTCGGTGATCATGCCGACTACACGCCCCGGGACGCGGCCGACATCAGGCGCGAGGTCGAAGAAGCAGGCGCGGACTTCCTGGTGACCACCGCCAAGGACTGGGTCAAGCTGGAACCCTTCTGGTCGAACGGTCCCCGGGTCCTGTTGGCGGATCTGGAAATTCGCTGGGGCGGGGAATCGACGCTGCCGGAACTGGTTGCCGAGCGCCTGGGCGCCTTGCGTGCCCGCCCGTCCGGTCATTCCACCCGGGAACAGCTGGAATCGGGAAACCGTTTCGCCGATGGCGATTGACCTTCGCCGTTGATAACCTGAATATCGGGGAGCGTATTTCACCCTGAGGTTCTCCGACCCGGAAGGTGGCAGGTGAGTTCACGATTTTTTGCTGATCCGGTCTCAAGTCGCTGCCTGGTTATTGGATCAGGTATCGCCGGGTTGCAGTTCGCTCTTCATGCCGCCCATCAGGGCCCCGTCCGTGTCGTGACCAAAAAAGAAAGCAATGAAAGCAATACAAACTACGCCCAGGGAGGCATCGCCGCGGCCGTTTCTCCCCTGGATGATTTCGAAACCCATGTGCAGGACACTCTCCTGGCCGGCGACGGCCTCTGCAACGAGGAAGTCGTCCGGAAGATGGTGGAGGCCGGTCCTGGACTGATCGACCGCCTGCTTTCCTACGGAATCCAGTTCAGCCGCGAGGGAGAGGGTGACGATGCGGCCTTTGCCCTTGGTCGCGAAGGGGGCCATTCCCGCCGCCGGGTCCTGCACTGCCGCGACCTGACCGGACGGGAGATCGAAAGCCGTCTGCTGGAGGCCTGCGCGAATCATCCCAACATATCCCTGGACGAGGACCACATGGGATTGGAGTTGCTCAAGGGCGAGGTTCTGGGGTGGACCGGGGACATGAGCGCCCGGGTGGTCGGGTGTCTGGTACTTGATCGCCGGACCCTTGCCCGTCAGGCCTACTTCGCCGATGCGGTCGTCCTGGCAACGGGCGGCTGCGGCAAGGTCTACAGCTATACCAGCAACCCCGACATAGCCACCGGTGACGGCCTGGCGATGGCCTACCGCGCGGGCGCCGAACTCCGGAACCTGGAATTCGTGCAGTTCCATCCCACCTGCCTCTACCATCCGGAAGCCAAAAGCTTCCTGATTTCCGAAGCCGTTCGCGGCGAGGGCGGGCGCCTGATCAACGGCCGCGGTGAACGTTTCATGCAGCGGTATCATCAGATGGGGGATCTCGCGCCGCGGGATGTCGTGGCCCGCAGCATCGACCAGGAAATGAAGACCAGCGGTGATACCTCCGTTTTCCTGGATCTGCGCCACCTGGACCGTCATAAAGTCCAGGACCGGTTCCCCAACCTGGTAAATATGTGCGCCAAGTTCGGAATCGACATGGCGGGAGAACCCGTTCCCGTGGTGCCGGCCGCCCATTACATGTGCGGTGGAGTGGCGGTCGATCTGGATGCCCGGACCAGTCTGCCCGGCCTGTACGCCATCGGGGAAATTGCCTGTTCCGGTGTCCACGGGGCCAACCGCCTGGCCAGCAATTCCCTGCTCGAAGCCGTTTTCTTCGCCACCCGCGCCGCCGCGGCCATCGCCGACGAGAAGGCTTACGTCGGGGAAATGACGCCCGCCCTGGCGCCGGGGTTCGGCGGCCGGGAGAGCGGCGTTCCCGGGGCCCAGGTCATGGTGCTGGAGCACGACTGGGACCTGGTGCGGCGGGTCATGTGGGATTACGTGGGAATCGTGCGCAGCAGGGAACGGCTCGATATCGCCCTGGACCGGTTGCGCTCCATCAGGCAGACGGTCGAAAGCGTGTACCGGTCTTCGGTCATCGATCCGGCCACCGTCGAACTGCGGAACATCGCCCTGCTGGGTGAATTGATCGTGCTCAGCGCCCGCGCCCGCCAGGAAAGCCGCGGTCTGCACTTCACGCTGGACCATCCCCACCAGTTGGCGACGGCTGAAGATTCCCGCATCTGTCGCCATGAAGATCTGGCCGGGGAGACCAGCTGGGAGGCCCCGGAGGAATCCCTTGGGTGAGGGTTGGTTCAAAGCGGCCTTCGGAGCCCATTATCCCCTGCTTTACCAACACCGGGATGCCGCGGAGGCCGGGCGCTGTATTGCCATGCTGCAGGGCCTGGCGCCGTTCACCCGGCGGCCGGGGGACCTTGTCCTGGACCTGGGGTGCGGCGATGGACGGCACCTTGAACTACTTTTCAGGCTTGGGATTGCCGCCGTGGGTCTGGACCTTTCGGTCCATCTGCTGGATCGGGCCCGTGCCCGGGAAGGGGGGTCTTCCCGATATCCCCTGGTACGCGGAGACATGCGCCATCTCCCTTTGGCGGATGATTCCTTTGTCTCGGTCCTGTCCCTGTTCACCGCTTTCGGGTATTTCGGCACTCCGGCCGACAACAAGGCGCCCGTGCAGGAAGTGGCCCGGGTGCTGAAACAGGGCGGGCGGTGGTATCTGGATTATTTCGACGGTGACCGGGTGCTCGCGGAACTGGGCTCCGGCAGCCGGAAGGAAAGGGAAAGGGAACTGGGTCCTTTGACCGTCCGTGAAATACGCCGCTACGAAGCGGATCGATCCCTGGTCGCCAAAGAGGTGCATCTGAGGCCAAGGTCCGGAAAACAGGAAGAAGCCCTGGCCCTGGGAGTGCCTTCACAGGGACTGGAGTATACGGAACAGGTTGCCGTGTTCACCCTGCCGGAACTGGATGACATGGCTGCCGGCCAAGGGTTGCACCGGGTGGCCGCCGCAGGTGGTTATGAAGGCCAGGTTCTGGGTGAGGGAACCCGATGGATCCTCGTTTACCAAAAGGCGTAAGAGACGAATCTGCATGAGTATGCCCGTTAAAACTCTTGAAAGACTAGATGCGGCGGTTCCGTCCGGCAAAATGTTCCGCGATTGGCTGGGAATTGGCCTTGAGGCGGATTTTCTGGCCCCGGAACAGGGGGATGCGTCCGGGGAACTGTCCGCGGCCCTTGCCGGCTCCGCTACCACGGCCGGGAGCGAAACCGGGCCGTCACCTTTGTTCGGCTCGGCCTGGGTGGGCCGCTGGTCGGATTCGTTGGCCGAAGACCTTCCCCATGAAAACGACCGGGCCGCATTCCGGGCCCAGGTCGCCGACCTCCAGGCCGGAGTGGCGGATGTGGTGGTGACCGGTCAACAGCCCGGCTACCTGGGAGGTCCTCTCTATACGCTCTTCAAAGTCGCCACGGTCATCGCTTTGGCCAGACGCAGGTCCGCTGCCGGAAAGCCCACCGTGCCGGTTTTCTGGAGTGGGGACGCGGACGACGACCTGGCCGAAGCCCTGGCTCCGGTGGCCTGGTTTCCCGGCGAATCCGGTCTTCAGCGCGGCCCGACGGCGTCGCAGGGTCCCGCAGGCCGGTCCCGGTCGCCCGTACTGGGTCGTCTGGCAAATGATGCCTGGAACAGCCAGGCGGCTTCCCTGTTGGACCGTGTCAACACGCTCCACGAGGGTGAATCCGGACGATTGGCAGGCGACCTGGCGGAAATCTGGCGCCTGGCCGAAACCCGGGGCTGGGGCTGGGCGCGGTTGTCCCGGCGGGCGATCCTACGCGTGTTTGCCGGCACCGGCCTAGTTGTTGTCTCGGGTGATGATCCCGGGTTGCACGCGGTGGCGGGACCCCTGTACCGGGAGATTCTGGACAAGCAGGATATCCTGGCCCGGCAGGCCGAACAAAGGGGCAACCAATTGACCGCCCACGGCTGGCACGCCCAGATCAATGCCCGCTCCCTCGCGCGGCCGCTTTTCAAGATGGTTGAGGACCACAGGGTGCCTTTGGAGGCGGGGGACCAGGATACGGATCCTTCCCTGTTGCGACCGGGTGTCATGCTGCGCAGTCCCATCCAGGATTGGCTGCTGCGGCCGGCCGCGGTGGTGGTGGGGCCCGGGGAAATGGCATATCTGCGGCAACTCGACCCCTTGTACCGGGAATTGAACCTCCCCAGGTCGCCTTTGGTGCCGCGCCTGTTTGCCTGGTTGCTGCCGGAAGGTTTCGAACCCGCCGTGCTGGCGGATTTCAGGAATCATCCGGCGGCTGAAGCGAATCTGGTCTCCAACCTGGCCGCCGAGGCCGAGGATAAGGTCCGCCTGGTGTTGGAGGACATCCTGGCAGGGCGGCTGGGTCTGGAAAAGGGACGGGCCCGATCCCTGGCGGCCGGCCGGGCCCGGCGCTGGAGCAAGGGCGTGGGAGCCATGCTGCGTGGCGAAATCAAACAGTCCCGCCTGGATGCCGTCTCGGGTTTGCCCCCCTGGATCTTCCCTGACGGCGCCCGCCAGGAACGAAGCCTGGCCTACCAGTGCGCCGCCGCCTTGTGGGGAGAATCCCTGGTGACCGCCTGTCTGGAAGCGGCGTCGATGCATCTGGAGGAGGGAGCCCGGGACAACTGGCGGGAATTCTCGATCCAGGTGCCGGATCCCGGCCAATGAGAGGAATTCCGATAACATGATCAACCGCGAAGAACACGCCTGTGATCTGCTGGTCGTTTCCCCGCACACCGACGACGCTGAAATCGGTCTGGGCGGAACGATTAAGCTCCTGTCCCAAAAAGGGCGCCGGGTTTGGGCCGTCGACCTGACACGGGGCGAACTGGGAACCAACGCCACCTGCTCCGAACGCTGGGCCGAGGCCGGGAAGGCCTCCGCGGTGCTGGGATTGACCGGCCGCGCGCAGCTGGAATTGCCCGATGGATTCATTGACAGCACCGACCGCGAACAGGTGTCCAAGGTGGCGGCGGCCATCTGTCGGTTGAAGCCCCGCTGGATCGTGACGGCGCCTGATCCGGTCCGCCATCCGGACCATCAGGAAACCCCGAAGCTCGTGGCCCGGGCCGCCTTCCTGTCGCGCCTGGCCGCCTGGGAAACAGGGGAGCCGGGCGGGCAGGTATGGGACGGCGGCGCCTCCTGGCCCGCCCCGGCGGAACGCTGGGAAACCGAGGCGGTCTTTTCCGTATGCCCGGATGACGGAACTCCCGCCATCCTGTTCGACATCGGTTCCACCTGGCAGGCCAAGCAGGAGGCCCTGGCCTGTTACGCCAGCCAGTTCGCCCGGCAGGAGGGACGCCGCCCCACCTGGATCAATGATGCCGCCTTCATGGAAAAAATCGAACGGCGGGCCCGGACCTGGGGCCGATGCGCGGGTGTGGAACTTGCCGAAGGATTGTGCTCGGTGGCCACGCCGGTAATGACCGACATTCCCACGGAAAGGTGGCTCTGATGAAGATGCCCGCCGTCGGCATAACCTGCTACGCCAGCCAGGGGGGCAGCGGTGTCGTGGCCACGGAATTGGGACTGCACCTTTCCCGCAGGGGTTGCGAGGTCCATTTCATCTCCGCGGAAATGCCTTTCCGGTTGCGGAAATATCATGAAAACATCTTCTATCATCCCGTGGAGATGCCCCACTACCCCGTTTTTCAACATTCTCCCTACACCTTGAGCCTGGCCACGGCCATGAGCGAGGTGGCCACCAGGTGCGCCCTGGACATCCTTCATGTCCATTATGCCATTCCCCATGCGGCCAGCGCCTATCTGGCCCGGGATATGGTCGGCCGGGACAAACTCAAGGTCGTGACCACCCTCCATGGGACCGATATCACCCTCGTAGGGCAGGAACCGTCGTTTTTCCCGATGACCCGCTTTCTGATCGACCAGAGCGATGCCGTGACCGCGGTATCGGATTTCCTGAAAAAAGAGACCATCGAGGTTTTCGGGACCGGGCATGACATTGAAGTGATTCCCAACTTCGTCGATGCGCGGGTTTTCAAGCCGACCGACACCCATTCCCTGCGCGAACGGTTCGCTCCCCAGGGAGAGAAACTGCTCGCCCATGCGTCCAACTTTCGTAAAGTCAAGAACGTAGGGGCGGTGGTTGATGTATTCAAGGAGGTTTCAGCGGCCCTGCCCAGTCGGCTTCTTCTGATCGGGGACGGACCCGAAATGGGGGGTGTCCGGGAGATGGTCGCGGCCGCAGGCCTATCCGAAAAGGTGGAGTTCCTGGGGCAGGTGGACAGCCTGGAGGAGATTCTACCGGTGGCAGACCTGCTGCTTTTACCCTCCCTGCATGAATCCTTCGGCCTGGTGGCGCTGGAAGCCATGTCCTGCGGGGTGGTTCCATTGGCCACCAGCCGGGGCGGCGCCGGGGAGTTCATCCAGGACGGTTTGAACGGTTTCCTGCGGGATCCCCAGGATGTTCCGGGAATGGTCGCCGCGGCGGTTAAAGTTCTTCAGGATGACAATTTACGCGAGGAAATGGCCGAAGAGGCACGCCGGGATGCCGCGGGCGATTTCGGTGTCTCCTGCGTGGTTAAACAATACCTGGATCTGTACGACCGGTTGCTGGCGGGCTCCTGAACCATGAATCTTCCCATCACTGGTGGTTGACAGAAGGTCCGATGGCTTTAAAATAGAAGAGGTCAATCAGCAGACGTGGCATATTTCGAGGAGAGGGCCATGCATGAAACCATGGACCTGATGTTATCCATCAGAAATCTGGCCGAAAGACGTGGTGTCTTCAGGCCGGAGGCCTATTTTTTCGTATTGGAAGCCCTGGAGAACGCCATGGCGTCCATGGACGAACGAGGCCACATCACCGGTGAAGATCTACTGGAATGGATTCGGGACCTGGGACAGGAAAGATACGGCATCATGGCTGGTGATGTCTTCAATGTCTGGGGCGTCCACGCGACCATCGATTTCGGCCGGATCGTCTTCCACCTGGTGGAGGCGGGGTTGTTGCGGAAACGCGACGAGGATTCCCTGAGTGATTTCATCGACAAATTCAACTTTCAGGACGCTTTCGCCTTGAAGGTTTCCGAGGGGCGGGGCTGAACCCGTTTTCTCGCTGCAAATGGTTGAATTCCGAGGGAACTTTCAGGCTTGAGGTCTGTTTCTCCCGGTTGGACGATAATTGATTTGCAGAACAACTGATCTGGTCCCGTTCGGGGCCTGGTGGCGGACCAGGGAAGGACCGCCCGGATCCGGCCGGAAGGAACAGGGCCGCATCCCCCCTATAACTGAATATCCGAGGAGACCCAATGTCCGCCATGTTTCTTACGGCGATATTTCCGTCGACTTTTCTGGCTGCCCTGGGCCCGGGTGAACTCGTCGGCCTGGTGACCGACTCGACGTTCTTCGGCAAGTTCATCCTGCTGGTCCTGCTGGTTCTTTCGGTCATGTCCTGGGCGGTCTTCATCGACAGGGCGCGCACCCTGAACCGGATCCGCGCCGGCCACCAGGAATTCTGGACCAAGTGCGAGGGCTGGCTGGACAGCGGGTCGTCCGCCGGACCCGAGAAGGCCGCCCTGGTTGCCTGGTGCCGCCACAACACCGAACTGCCGCTGAGCAACCTCGTCCTGGAGACCGAATCGATGTCCCAGTGGCCCGCCATCCGGCGCGCCTCCGAGCGGGTGTCATACCTGGAGACCGAAAACCTGGAGCGGTACCTCATCCTGCTTTCGACCGCCGTGACGATCTCGCCCTTTCTGGGGCTGCTGGGAACGGTGTGGGGCATCATGAGCTCGTTCTGGGGCATGGCCTCTATGCAGAGCGCCAACCTGACGGTGGTCGCGCCGGGTATCGCCGAGGCCCTGATCACGACCATCGCCGGGCTCGCCACCGCGATCCCCGCTGTCATCTTCTACAACATGACCGTCCGGAAGATCGACCTGGTGGGCAACGAGGTCGACCGGTTGCGGACCGTGCTCGAGGAAGCGGCCGGCGGCGAAGCGGCGCCCGCGGGGAGGGACCAGAGCCTTAGGCCCGACCTGCATGACCGGGAGACCATCTGATGGCCACGCGAAAAAGATCCTACAGCGCCATGGCCAACATCAACATCACCTCGCTGGTGGATGTGACGTTGACCCTGCTGATCATTTTCATGCTGACGGCGCCCTACATCCAGGGTGGGGTGGAGGTGAACCTGCCCGAGGCCGCCACGCGCAACGTGGTGGTCAAAGAGGGTCCGGTCATTTCCATCACCAACAACCGCCAGGTTTTTTTCCAGGAGCAGGCCGTCGAGATATCAGATCTGGCCATGCTGCTGGCCCCTTTCGAGGAGGACAAGGAGGAAGTCCCGGTCTACCTGCGGAGCGATGAAGAGGTGCCCTACGGTTTCGTGCTTAAGGTCATGGCCGCCGTGGAGGTCGAAGGGTTCCTGAATCTCAGCCTGGTAACCGACCAACCCGTGGATGATCAGTGATGTTGAGCCGTGGGCTCCCCATTTCCATTCTCGTCCATGCCCTCGGCCTGGTGGTCATGGTCATGTTCGGCAATTATGTCGCGCGCAATCCGGTGCGGCCGCCGCGCTCCATCAAGGTGAACATGGTTCATTTGCCGGAGCTCCAGGTGCAGCCGACGGAGGCTCCACCGGAGGAAATCGTTCAACCGGCACCACAGAAGGAAGTGAAACCCGAACTTCCCCCCAAGGAATTGCCGAAGCCCAAGCCCGAGGAAACGACTCCCAGGAAAGTCGAGCCCCAGGAGAAGATAGAGGTCCCGGATCCTCCGCCGCAGGAAGACACAAAAACACCGGATGAGCCCGTGGAGCAGGTGGCCAAACCCGTCATCAGCGGACCTTCGGCCGCGGACACGGACTCCGATTTTCCTTTTGCCTGGTATCTGACGAGGGTCGAAGGCCTGATCGCGCGGAACTGGAAGCCACGTCAGATCGGGTTCGGCAAGAGAGCCGTGGTTTCGTGCGCGGTCCACTTCAGCATCGCCAGGAACGGCACCGTCTCCCAGGTCACCCTCGTCCGGAACAGCGGCGTGGGTGTGTTCGACCGCGAATCCCTGCGTGCGGTGCAAACCACGAAACTGCCGCCGTTGCCGCCCCAGTTCACCAGCCCGTCGCTGGGAGTGACTTTCATTTTCAACCTGGAGCCCGGAACCTGATGTCTCGAAACAAAAAACTCCTTCTGATCCTCGTGGCGGTGCTGTCCGTGAGTCCCACGGCGGCCCTGGCCCAGGGCCGGAACAACGAAGTCGTCATCGAACACACCAAGACCGCTTTCATCAAGACCGACGTCCTGATCAGTGAACTGGACGTTCTGTCCGGGGGTGTCGCCTCGGCCGACGCGGCCAACCTGATGACCGACATCATCGGCAACGATCTGCGGCTGTCCGGACTTTTCCGGGTGGGGATGTTCGAGGGCGAGTCCGACAGCCTGGAATTCGAATTCACCATCGAGGGAACGGTAGAGGGGCCTCTGCGCGACGCGGACCAGACCGGGGAGAACGCCCCGGTCACCATTTCGCTCAACCTCCTTTCCTTTCCCCAGCGACAGCTGCTGATGAACAAGCGTTACCGACCGCTGCACACCCAGATGCGGTCCACGGCCCATCATTTCGCCAACGAGGTCATCCACTGGCTCAGCGGGGAACCGGGCATGTGCCTGTCCCGGGTTGTTTTTTCCCGGGGCACCGGCGGCCGGCGCGACCTCTACGTGGTGGATTACGACGGGGAGGGCCTGCTGCGGCTGACCGCCAACCGCGAGTTGAACCTGTGCCCCGACTGGTCCCCCGACGGACGTGAGATCGCGTTTACCAGCTACCGGAACGGCCAGCAGGCCCTGTTCAGCCTCGACACTTCCAACGGCAAGGTGCGGCGCGTCATCGGCATGGAGGGGCTGAATTACGGCGCGGACTGGCATCCGGACGGCAAAGAGCTGGTTCTGGCCCTCTCCCACGGCGGAAACCCCGAAATCTACCGGATCACCCCCGAGGGCAAGATCATCAAGCGCCTGACCGTCTCCAAGGCCATTGAAATCAGCCCCAGCTGGTCTCCCGGCGGCCGGGATCTGGTTTTTACCAGTGACAGGACGGGTACCCCTCAGTTATATATCATCGACAGCGAGGGTGCCGGCAGACGCCGGCTGACCTTCGAGGGCAAATACAACGAATCGGCGATCTGGTCTCCGAGCGGTGACCAGATCGTGTATGCCACAAGATCGGGTAACTACACCCAGATCGTGGTCATGAAGTCCACCGGCGAGGACAGGCGGGTCCTGACCGACCGCCGGTGGCGGAACAGCGAGGATCCGAGCTGGGCGCCCGACGGACGGCACATCGTGTTCGCCTCGGACCGCAGCGGGGTCTTCAAGCTTTACGTGTACGATGTCGTGGAAGACACTTTTCGCCAGTTGACGTTCGGAGACAATCCGGACATCACCCCCGCCTGGTCCCGTTGAGGTCAGGCAGCATTATCATCATTACAAGGAGTGTAAAAGCATGAACAGAGGACGGATTTCCCGCAAGGCGCTGCTGATCGCCGGACTGGTGCTTCTGGTGGCCCTGGTCTCGTTGGCCGGCTGCAGCAAGAAGGCCGAAGTTGAAACCGATCCCGCCGCCGGGACCGGAGTCGCGGACACCACCGAGGATCTGCCCACCGAGACGGTGCCCGAGCAGGTTGAACCCGTAGTCGACGAGGGACCCGACTACCTGACTCTCGACCCCAAGGATTACGGTGTGGGTGATGTCTATTTCGCCTTCGACCAGTACGATCTGGATGACGAGAGCATGGGCATCCTTTCCAACAATGCCCGCATCATCAAGGAAGCCGGCGTCACCATTCTGGTATCCGGCCACTGCGACGAGCGCGGCACCGTCGAGTACAACCTGGCCCTGGGTGAGAAGCGCGCCCGCGCCGTTCGGGATTACCTGGTCAGTCTGGGTGTCTCGGCCAGCCAGTTGAAGGTTACCAGTTACGGCGAAAGCAAACCCTTCGCCAAGGGCAGCGACGAAGATGCCTGGGCCAGGAACCGGCGCGCGCACTTCGAACGCCCGTAGGGACGGCACATTATGTGGTTTTTCAGGTCACAATACCGGCGGGCAGCCCGGCCCGTCGGTCCGCTACTGATTTTGGCCGCCGCGTTGCTGGTTTCCGGTTGCGCGCCGCAGCTGGACCGGATCGAGGTTTCGGTTCAGGACAACCGGGACGAGATCTCGCAGTTGCAGGCCGAGAACAAGCGGATGCTCCAGGAGGTGCAGGCCCTCGGCCAACTCCTGAGGATGGACCGGGACGCCGGTGATGAGTCTTCTGCCATGCGCCTGGCCAAGCTCTCCCAGGTGGCCACCCGCCTGGACCAGCTCATGCGCAAGCTGGACGACAACGCCGAATACATGAGGGATCTTTCCGCGCGGGTCGACCTGTTGGCCACCCGGTCGGGGATTCCCACCCTGGGAGAGTACAAGGCTCCCAGCACCGACAGCGTGGAAATGGAAACCCTGCCCGAGGAGGGCCGCTCCATTTTCGAAATGGCGGAGCTGGACCGCAACCGGGGCAACATCGAGCTGGCCAAATCGGGGTTCCAGGATTTCCTTTCCAAGTACGAGAACTCCGAGTTGTCGGACGACGCGCTGTACTGGCTGGGGGATCTTTCCTACGGCCAGGGTGATGATGCGGCCGCTTTGAGTTATTTTGAAGACATGCTGGCCCGTTTTCCCGGCAGTGACCGGTCTTCGGCGGCTCTTTACAAGTCGCGATCCTGCCTGATGAACCTCGGGCGCGAAAGCGATGCCGAGGCCATGGGAGCAGCGTTGTTGGAGAAATACCCTGATTCCACGGAAGCGGCGCTTTTGCAGGCCGAATCCGGGGGAGAATGATTTCGGGGGAAAATCATTTAGCGCGGAACCTTTCCGCGCACGGCAAGGAGAAATCGAGGTGCCGAAGTTTCCCGTTCTCAAGATGGCCCGTGGCCTGTCCCAGGTGTTTCGTCCCGTCGAGGTGACCAACATCGACGACGATCATCACGCCTTCATTGTCCGCTACAGCGGGGACTACATCGTCCATTCCCACGACAAGGATGAATTCGTCTACATCCTGGAAGGGTCCCTGGTCGTGGAGATGGACGGCAGGGAAGTGGAGGTGCGCCAGGGGGAAGCCTTCCTGGTTCCCGCCGGCACCCTGCACCGGCCCCGCTGCAAGAACATGGCCCTCGGGCTGGTGGTCGAAACCCGGGGCTTGCAGAAGCAGATGGATCCCCAGGTCTGACCTGGACCCAGGCACAAAAAAGGGCGGCCGACGGGCCGCCCTTTTTTTGTCCCGATTTTGTCCCGAGTTTGTTCGGAAACCTGCCTCAGATTGCCCCGGGCCCCTCGCTGATCATCTTTTCGATCCACAGTACGTCGCCCCGGCTGCCGATGTAGAGCGGCACCCTCATGTGCAGGTCGTCCGGAACGACGTCCAGGATGGATCCGTTGCCGTCGCTGGCGTAGCCGCCCGCGTTCTCGACGATCATGGCCAGCGGCGCGGCTTCGCACATCAGCCGGAGCTTGCCCTGGGGGTGCTTGGTCGTGGGGGGGTAGAGGTACACTCCGCCGTACAGGAGGTTGCGGTGGAAGTCGGCCACCAGCGAACCGATGTACCGCGACGACATGCCCGCCCCTTCGGTGGGGGCGTCGCCGCGGGTGGTCTTATGCGCATCCCGGCCGTACTTGAGCTGGCGCAGGACCTCCCTCACCTGGGGACTCCACTTGGGCTCGTAGGCTTCGTTCACGGAATAGATCTTCCCGGTGAAGGGAGTGGTGATGTTTTCGTGGCTGAGCAGGAACTCGCCGATGGCCGGATCCAGCGTAAAACCGTGGACCCCGCTGCCGGCCGTGTAGACGAACATGGTGCTGGACCCGTAGATGATGTACCCGGCGGCCACCAGTTCGGACCCGGGCTGCAGCAGGTCGTCCTGGTTGACGCTGGCCAGTTGGGACTTCCTTTTCCAGATCCCGAAAATGGTCCCCACCGAAACGTTGGCCTCGATGTTGGAACTGCCGTCAAGCGGATCGAACACCACGATGTATTTGCCGGTGCCCTGGCTTGTGTCGGCGAAAATGGGGTCGGCCACTTCCTCGCTGCCCATGATGCAGACCTGCCCGCGGCGGCCCAGGCATTTCAGGAACACGTTATTGGCGAAACTGTCCAGCTTCTGGACCACCTCGCCCTGGATGTTCTCTTCGTCGGTGGCGCCCAGGATGTCCTCGACCAGACCGGCCTTGGTGACGTCCCGGCTGACGACCTTGGCAGCGAACGAGATGTCGTTCAAAAGACTGGTGAAATCGCCGCTGGCGCTCGGGTGCAGCCGCTGCAGGTCAAGGACGTGGGATTCGATGGTTTGCAGATTCCTGGGAGCCATGGTCATTTCGGGCATCCTCGGCAGCGCCGCAAGGGCGAGTGGACTGGGTCATGGATACGGGGTTTGTCAACATAGTAACAGCATGTGGGATCCCCACAACGATTCTCTTGCTTTGGCCCCTTTTGTTTGCCATCGTGGCGGCAGAAAATCCCTGCGCCACAGTGCGATTCTGACCAGACCTGTTCGGAAGGAAATACCATGTCCGAAGCCATGTTCGACGTTCCGTTTCCCGAAAACGAGCCTGTTCTGGGGTACCTCGAAGGATCCCCTGAAAAGAAGGAATTGAAGGCCGCGCTGAAGAAGATGGCCGGCGAGAAGATCGACATTCCCATGGTCATCGACGGCCAGGAAGTGCGCACGGGCAACCTGGCGGACTGCGTGATGCCCCACAAGCACAGCCACAAGCTGGGCCAGTACCACAAGGGCGGGGAAAAAGAGGTCAAGATGGCCATCAAGGCCGCCCAGAAGGCCAAGAAGGGCTGGGCGGCGACTCCGTTCCAGCACCGGGCGGCCATCCTGCTGAAGGCGGGCGAGCTTCTGGCCGGCCGGTACCGTCAGGTGCTCAACGCCGCGACCATGCTCGGGCAGAGCAAGAATCCCCTGCAGGCCGAAATCGACAGCGCCTGCGAACTGATCGATTTCTGGCGCTTCAACCCCCATTACGGGGCACAGATCCTGAGCGAGCAGCCGGACAGCTCCCCGGGCATGTGGAACATGCTCGAGCAGCGGCCACTGGACGGCTTCGTCTTCGCCGTCAGCCCGTTCAACTTCACCAGCATCGCCGGCAACCTGACCACCGCGCCCGCCCTGATGGGCAACACTGTGGTCTGGAAACCCGCTTCCAGTTCCGTGTTCTCCGGCCACTACATCATGGAGATCCTGAAGGAAGCCGGCATGCCCGACGGGGTGATCAACTTCGTGCCCGGCAGCGGCGGCCAGATCGGCAACCCGGTCATGGCCAGCAGCGACCTGGCCGGCGTTCATTTCACCGGCAGCACCCAGGTTTTCCAGGGCATGTGGAAGCAGATCGGCACCAACATCCACAACTACGGCTGCTACCCGCGGATCGTGGGGGAGACCGGCGGCAAGGATTTCATCTTCGCCCATCCCAGCGCCGATGTGGACGCCCTGGTCACCGCCATGGTGCGGGGCGCCTTCGAATACCAGGGACAGAAGTGCAGCGCCGCCAGCCGGGCCTACATCCCGGAGAACCTGTGGAAAGAGGTCCGCAAGAAGCTGACCGACATGATCGCCACGATCGCCATGGGCGACGTGACCGATTTCCGGACCTTCATGGGCGCGGTGATCGACCAGAGCGCCTTCGACAGCATCAGCGGCTACATCAAGCGCGCGCGCAGCAAGGCGGCCAAGGGTCGGGCCCGGATCATCGCCGGCGGCAAGTGCGACGATTCGAAGGGTTACTTCATCGAGCCGACGGTGATCCTGGCGGATGACCCAATGTACGAGAGCATGGTCGAGGAGATCTTCGGTCCCGTGCTGACGGTCCACGTCTACAAGGAAAAGGATCTGCTGAAGACCCTGCGCCTGTGCGACAAATCCTCGGCCTACGCCCTGACCGGCGCCATCTTTGCCCAGGATCGCATGGCCCTGATCAAGATGAAGGAAGAGTTGGAGGGCACCGCGGGCAACTTCTACCTGAACGACAAGCCGACCGGCGCGGTGGTGGGGCAGCAGCCCTTCGGCGGCAGCCGGGCTTCGGGTACCAACGACAAGGCGGGAAGCTACCTGAACCTGATCCGCTGGACGAGTCCGCGGACGGTGAAGGAAACATTTGACCCGCCCCGGGATTATCCGTACCCATATATGTCCAACCGATAAGGATGCATTGGAGTTTAGGCTCCTGCCCTGTCGGATGGGTGAGCAAGGGAGGGACGGCTGGAGAGCCGTCCCTCATTTTTTTGCCGTGGAGGGGGAAGGGGGTTGGG
>JBDLKA010000064.1:0-20292 GCA_039714075.1 Candidatus Krumholzibacteriota bacterium
AAGTATCTTTTGAACCTGGACAATGAAGTCCCGGCGGAGGAATAGAAAACCCACCGATGGGGAAACTGAAAGGGCCGGACGATTTTTCGTCCGGCCTTTTTTCCCGAAATCGCCTACCAAATTGGTTTATTATCGACTTATGGCCCTGTTAAAAATTTATCTTGTATAGGCCACCGGCGCCCCATATCCTAGCCTATGTCAACAATCGTTTACTCCGTCCGGGGAGGTTTAACATGCTGCGTCTGATTCTACCGGTCGCGGGAATTCTCCTGTTGAGCCCGGGTATCGCGGCAAGCGGCGTTTCCTTCGTCGATGCTTTCGAGGTTCCCGCTGGCGCCGACTATGTCGGATCCGAGACCTGTCTCGACTGCCACGATGATGTCGGCGAATTCTACGCCAACTCCCCCCACTCTCCCGAGCGCGGACTTGCCATCCCGGGCACCGGGATTGCCGGCTGCGAGGCTTGCCACGGACCCGGCAGCCTCCATGTGGAAGAGGAGGGTGACGGTTTCATCATCGGACCCGGGATCCTGGCGAGCCAGGACCAGGGCGTCAAGGTTGCCATGTGCACCCAGTGCCATACTGATCAGGGACTGGAATGGACCGGCGGCCCCCATGCGGGCACGGACATCTCCTGTGCCAATTGCCACACCGATCAGGTCCATTTCGCCGGTGGCGTCACCCCCGTTTCCGATTTCCGGAACAAGGGCGAATTCTGCCTGCAGTGCCACCCGGCCCAGGTCGCGGATTTCCGGCTTCCCTTCCGTCATCGCGTACTCGAGGGCCAGCTCGACTGCCAGGATTGCCACGATCCCCACGCGGATTTCGACCAGACCGCCTGGAACGGCATGAACAGCGTCTGTCTGGAATGTCATGTGGAAATGGAAGGCCCCTTCGTCTACGAACACGAAGGCGTGGCCAGCGAGGACTGCGTGACCTGCCACCGTCCCCACGGTTCGAATCACGACAAGTTGCTCATCACCGAATCCAACAGCATGTGCCTGCAGTGCCATTTCGAACAGGGCTTCAATGCCGCCGACGGTTGGACGATGGGTGCAATGGGACACTCGACCCCTCTGAACGCAGAAGCACGTTGCTACGACTGTCACACCGAAGTTCACGGATCGAATTCCGATCCGAACTTCAAGGACCAGTAAAGGAGTACGACCATGAAGATGAATAGGACGATGACCGTTACGGTCCTGGGCCTGGCGCTTCTGGCGTACGCCTTGCCGACCCTGGCCGAAGACACCGTGGACCTGCCCGCCCAGGCCCAGCGCATCTGGGCTCCGACGGGTGATTTGATCGGACAGAACAACCATGGAACGGCCACCTTCCAGGCCAAGGACCCGCACGGCAACGAAGCCAAGGGGGCCGAGGACTGGCAACTGGTCCAGAAATATTCCGGCGAGGGGTTGTTCGGATATTTCCGCACCCGCCAGGACGGCTCCCGATACTGGCTGCGGGCTTCCGGAGACAACGGAGGCACGGGCGGCCCGGTCGGCAAGATCGACCTGGGCGGCAACATTCCCGGCAAATTGAAGTGGAGCATCGAATACCGGGATTTCGACTACTTCTACGACCGGACCAGCGAGATGCGGGCGCCGGGCTTCGCCGCTCCCCCGCCTCCGCCGGAACTCGGGATCCTGCCCGAACTCAACTGGCGGCGGGGTTCCCTGCAGGCCGCCTACCGCCTGTCCGACAAATTCTCGTTGGCCGGCGGCTTCAACCGGAAATGCCGTCATGGTGAAAAGGGGAGCCTTTTGCGGGGCCTGTTCAACTCCGGAGCATCCGTCCCCGGCAGGAAGCTTTTCGATACCTCGACCAATGAATTCTGGGGCGGGGTCGGCTTCGCCACCGGAAGTTTCGGCTCGGATCTGAACCTGAGCTACCGCAGCACCGAAGGGACCCGCGCCCTGGAGGGCCCGCATTACTACTCCGACGACCAGACCCGGTTCGGCGCCAGACTAGGGCTCTCCTATGTCCTGAACGACAGGTTCAAGCTTGTCGGGCACGGGGCAACCTCCAAACTGGAAAACACCGGTTGGGACAATACGGGACTCAGAACCTACGATCTCAATGGTGAAACAAAAACCAACGCCGGGCAGATCGGATTGCTGGCCCGGTTGGGGAAATCCGGCAACCTGGCCGCTTCCGCGAATTTCCGAAGTCTGGATACCGACGCCCGGGCCAACCTGGCGGCGGACATCCAGCAGGCCACTGACCGCAAGCGGGACAGCCAGGATTATCGGGTCTCCTTCAACTACCACGGGCTGGCCAAGACACGACTGCGGCTCGATTACCGGTACGGCACCTCCAACCTGGACCAGACCGTGGCCGAGGGAGACGTTCCGGGGGGCGGTCAGGTCGGTGACTACCAGGTGACCAACCAGACCAGGACCCGGCAGGACCTGGGCTTGCGCGGCCGTTACCGTTTCGGCTCCGCGATGTCCATCAAGGCCGTGGTCGCGTGGCGGAAGCTGGAGATCGACCAGAAGGATCCCACGCTCTCCAACCCGGCCAACCCGTTGACCTTCTGGATGGGCGACCGGAACCAGGACCGTCTGCGCTGGGAGTTGGCCCTGCGCATGCGCCTCGGACGGTGGGTCCGTTTCGACATCGGCCACCAGGCCATCGACCAGACCTTCGAGCGCAAGGATTTCGGACTGAGCGAATCCACCTGGAAGGCCAACCGCGGTTTCACCAACCTGACCTGGACGCCCGGCGGGGGCAGCCTGGACCTCTACGGCATGTTCTCCTACGGGGTGGAGGAATACGCCCTGACCACCGATCCCGTGCCGACGACGGACATGAACGCGATCGCCTACAACGGGAGCACCATGCGGTTCAGTCCGGGCGCCACGCTCCGCCTGGGTGACAACCTCCGCCTCGAAGGCCACTACGAAGGCATCAGGTTCGAGGATACCGGCAACGAAGACGTCATCAGGAAGCTGCAGGCCGACCATGACCGGCTCGCCCTGCGGGCCGGTTATCAGGTCTCGACCTGGGCCAGGGTGTCCGCTTCCTACACGCGCAATGAATTCGACGAAAACAGGTGGGACGATTACATCCATCACCTGTACGCCGTTTCGGTTTCGAAAACTTTCTGATTGACGATGACCAACCGGGGGCCCCGAAGGGGGCCCTCTTTTTTCCACCTGGTGAACCCTTCTAACTCCCACCATTTCTGTATGTTATATTAAAAACAAATATTGACAAATTTTTCACAGGACGCCATTTTCCCGGTAGGTAAACGTTTCCTTACTCAATGAGGGAAGAGATTGTGAACCCCGTTAACGGCCCCCCGAACCGGCGCCTGCAGATCCTCACCGAGGCCACTCATCTTTTTGCCGCCAAGGGATTCGAGGGTGCGTCCATGCGGACCATCGCCAAAGCCTGCGGCATCACCGAGGCCGCCATCTACCGCCATTTCACCAGCAAGAACGATCTGTATGAACAGGTCATCACCGCCAAGGCTGTTCAGCACAACATCGCCGGACAATTGGAGACCTTCTCCTCCGACTGGAGTATCGAGCAGGTTTTGCGGGCAATCGCCGAACACATCCTGGAGATGGCCAGGCAGGACCCGGAGTTGATGCGCCTGATGGTCAACAACAGCCTCGAGCGCGGCTCCTCGGTGGCCCGGGTCCTCTTCAAGGAAGTCCGTCTGCCCTACATCACCTATATGTCGGGTGAATTGACGAAGCGCATTGCCGCCGGTGAAATCCGCGCCATCGACCCGGTGATCACCAGCCGCTGCTTCGTGGGCATGGTCATGGACTGCGCCCTCAACGTCGGAGTCTGGAACCGGATCGCGGGCCTGGATATCGCCGCCGACGACGTGGTGTGCAACAACGTTCCCATTTTCGCCCTCGGTCTTTCCAAGGATTTCGGAACCGATAACCCCGTTACCCAACCAGGGAGAGCCTGATGAAACGCTTCATCATCCTACCCGTCCTACTCCTCCTGGCGCTTGTCGTCCTGTGGGGATGCGACAACGACACGTCCAACGATCCGGTCGATCCCGGAGCCGGTGACATTCCTCCGGAAAAATCCTGTCTGGGCTGCCATTCGAGCGAGGAACTACTGAAGGCGGCTATTGGGGATACATCAGGATCAATGGTCCTGCTTCGTGCGAAAGACGGCGGCTGAGGTGGCGAAGTTCCCACGCTGGAAGCGTGGCAAAAAGTCTTCATCGACCTGGGGAACAATTATGGCGCGGGTTTCGTCGCCAGTGTCCATGGTCCGAATTACACAGGGCAGGCCATTCCCCACAAGCTTTCCTGCCAAGCCTGTCATGCGGGACCCGAGGACAACAATTTCAACGGCATGGCCGAGGCCCATGTGGGCATGGTCCCCGACCCCAGCAGGCCGGGCGAGGTAGGATGCAACGCCACCGGCTGCCACAGTGCCGAACCATTTGCTTCCGCCTGTTCGTCCAGTGACTGCCATCCCACCCATGCGGAGAACTGGACCTCCAGCCTCCACGCCAACCTCCAGGGCGAGGTCAATGCCGTGGAAGGCCGCTGTGCCATCGACCTGGACCAGTCCGGCTTTCGCCCTTCTTTCAACAACCAGTGCGCCCAGTGCCACGCCACCTGCGGCCAATGCCACGTTTCACGACCCAACAGCTCCGGCGGCGGATTTGTCTACCTGGAGGGCGCCACGGTTTCCCGTTCGCATCTTTTCCAGAGCAAGCCCCACATGACCGAACAGTGTACCGCCTGTCATGGCACAAGGATCGCCACGGACTACCTGAAGCAGGGTGATGGGATTCCCGAAACGAATGTCGAGGACATCCATTGGAGGCTCCTTTCCTTCACCTGCATCGATTGTCACAGCGGCAATGAACTTCACGGTAACGGCCAGGTCCTGGACCATCGCTACGAGGTGGCGGAAATGCCCCGTTGCGAAAAGTGCCACAGCAGCCTGGAGCCGGGTAACGACTTCCATGATTTCCACGTGGGAGTGGAGGGCCGCGACCTGCAATGCCAGATATGCCATTCCCAGCCCTATCGGAATTGTACGGGATGCCACAACACGGTTGACGGAACCGTATACGACGAAGAGTTCAACCTGAAGATCGCCAGGAACGACCCGACGGCGTTCCCCTACCGCCAGGACAACCCCTATCGCCCTGACAACAAGGGGTATGACTTCGTGCTGGTCAGGCACGTCCCGGTCGCGCGAAACACGTACGAACACTGGGGATTGGTCGATATGCCCAACTACACGGGCAAACCGACCTGGTTATACACGTCGCCGCACAACATCGTCAAAAACACTCCCCGGGCCGCCGACTGCGGCAGCTGTCACGATTCCGACTTCTACCTGAAGACCAGCGACTTGACGACACCCGACGAGCGGACCGCCAACGCCGGGATCGTCATGGATTGAGAAAGTCGAGAGGTGCGGGCGTTATAACGATGCCCGCCGAAGTAAGAAGGGTGACTCCACCCACCACCCGGACCTTTAACTTTCAGGTCCCTGCAAGGAGAAAAAATGCACAAGCGACTTACCTGGATGCTTCTCATGCTCATGGCATTGCTGGTCTTCGTCGGTTGTTCGGACGATGACGACCCTGCCGCACCACCGGCGGCAACCAATTTCGAGACCATAGCTGAAGCAGTCGAAGCCTACCTGCCGGTCGTCGGCACTTCGTACATCAAGGCGGTCGACCTGAACCCCATGGTCAACGCCGATCCGCCGACCACCGTGGTCTTCGACATCAGGAATGCCGATTATTATGCGTCTGGCCACATCAAGGGCGCGATATCCACAACCCTCGCGGACATCGTTACCGCGGTCGAGGCAGAAGGTCTGGCCAAAACCGACCATCTCGTAATCGCCTGTGACACGGGTCAGGTCGCCGGGCACGCGGTATTGGCCCTGCGGTTGCTAGGTTACGAGAACGCCAAGACCCTAAAGTTCGGCATGAGTTCCTGGAACGATAAAGGCACCGGTCCCAGGTGGACCGAACCCGTCGCCCCGGCGACGACCTCCGGTTCCTGCAAGGACGACCTGGCGCCGACCAACATCGAAGTCACCGAAAACGCACTCGGTGACGATGACCTCCAGGACTACCCCACCGGGCAGAAAACCCTCCGGGACGCCGTGCTGGACATGCTGGCCGCCGGCTTTCAGAAAACAACCATGGGCGACGTCAATTTGGCCGGTAACATGGACACCTACTTCTGGCTCAATTACGTTCCCATGGACGACTATACCGACCAGGGTGTCACGCCGGGCCACGTGAAAGGCGCCTACCAATTCTCACCCAATGGTTCCAACGACATCGACAGGAACCTGAAGATGAAGTACCTGCCCACCGACGGCACGACCATCCTTGTCTACTGCTACACGGGCCAGGGGTCAAGCCAGGCCGTCGCTGCCTTGAATGTTCTCGGCTACAAGGCCAAGTCGGTTAAATTCGGGTACAACCACCTGTTCTACAACAACGTTGGCTATACCGCCGGCAGCAAGTGGAAAGACACCATGTGCGGCGACTACCCGCTGTACAACAACGACGGTATCCTTATCCCCTAGCCGAAAAGACGGCCTGGAATAATAAAGGGAGGGCCAAACGGCCCTCCCTTTGATTATTCCAGCATCGCCTCAATCATCCGCGGCAACAGCTCCCCTTAGCCGGTCGCATGCTGCCACCAGGGTGGCCCGCGTGCACCCGAAATTGAAACGGACATACCCAGGCCCCGCAAAATCCCGCCCGTCCGAAAAACCCAGCCCGTGGTTTTCGAAATGACCGATCGGATCATCAAGGTCCAGGGCGTCCACATCGAGCCAAGCCAGATAGGTGGCTTCGACCGGAGCCATGGTGACGCCCGGCAAATCTTCCACCTGACCCGCCAGGTAGTCCCGGTTTTCCCGGAGATATTCATTCTGCGCGGCCAGCCAGTCGCTTCCGTCCCGCCAGGCGGCCAGGGCCGCCACATATCCCAGGACGTTGACCGACGGGACGATGCCGGCCTTGGCCCGGCGAAAACGGCGGCGCAGACCGTCATCCGGTATCACGGCCAACGAACAGCTGAGCCCCGCCACGTTGAAGGCCTTGCTCGGCGCCATCAGGGTGATGGTCCGCGCGGCGATGTCTCGCCCGAGGGCCGCCATGGGCACATGCTTCACGCCCTCGGCCAGGATCAACTGGCTGTGGATCTCGTCGCTGCAGATGACCGTCCGGTTTTCCAGGCAGGTCTCGGCGACCATTTCCAGTTCCTCGCGGCGCCAGGCCCGACCCACCGGATTGTGGGGATGGCACCACAACAGCACCGAACAGTTGTCGTCCAGCCCGGCCGCCAGCCTGCGGTGGTCCACGGACCACCCGGCAAGGTTGTCACCGGACAGGGGAATCGTGACCAGTTTGCGGTCCATGAGGGCGGGCGCCTTCAGGAAGGGCGGGTAGACGGGCGTCAGGACAGCCACTCCGTCACCCGACGTCCCGACGGCACGGCAGGTGACATTGATTCCGCTGACCAGGCCGGGCAGCCAGACCAGCCAGGCGGGATCAACCTCCCAACCCCATTCGCTTTTACAGGTTTCGACAGTCGTTTCCACCAGTTCCGCCGGTGGGTCACCGTACCCGAACACCCCGTGTTCAACCCGCCGTGCCAAGGCCTCGATCACCGCAGGGGAACAACGGAAATCCGTATCGGCCACCCACAGGGGCAGGATGTCACGGCCGACGTACCTGGCCCATTTGTGGCTGTCGGTGCCCGTCCGTTCCACCGGGGTGTCGAAATCGAATTCCACTAGCGGCCCAACTCCTGCAAGTAATCACGGACCTGGTCCACGGCCTCGGCGGGGGTGGACGCCAGCGACCACTTGGCGCCATCGGCGCCGGCGTTGAGAAAGGCCTCACCGGGATCGAAATCCAGCAACACCACCGGCCGGCCGAAACGCAGGGCCATCGCGATCTCGCTCAGGGTCCCGCCGTTGCCGCGGCAGGCGACCACCACGTCGCTGGAAAAAACGTTGATGATGTTGCGGGCCGCCCCCATCCCCGTGGGAATCACGATATCCAGGCCCTCGGCGGCATTTTCGCGGTCCTCGTCATAAAGAACCCCGACCGTCAGACCACCCGCTTCGTGGGCGCCGGTCACCGACGCCTGCATGACCCCCGTGGACCGTCCGCCGGAAACCAGCACCCAGCCGTGTTCCGCGATCAGGCGGCCCATTTCCCGGGCGGCGGCGGCGGTGCGTTCATCTGCCGAGCAACCGCCCATGACCCCCACCGTCGTTCTGCGCATATCAGAATCCTCCTTCGCGAATCTGGCCGGGATCCGGAAGGATCTGTTCCAGCTTGGAAGTGTCCACCTGGGGATGGAATTCCCCTGAGGGTACGAATTCGAAATCGACTTTGGTCGCCCCCAAACCCTGGGCGAGCATGGTCAGGGTCCGTGCCGCAGACCTCTGCGCCTCACCGGTGGCCTTGCGCACCAGATCCCCCGCGTAGTTGCTGGTCTGGACCCGGGTCTCGCTGATGAGCTTGTTCTTGGCCTCCACGCTGAACCCGCCGGTGAAAACCCGATCCACCACCTCGGGCATCAGCCAGGGCAGCAGCTTGGTCTTGTCCTCGCTGTGGATCTGCATGTCGCGGATCAGGACGTCGTGCCGGCAGGGCGGCAGGATCACGTTGAACTCGCCTTCGCCCTGGCGCTGCACCTGGAACTGGGGATCGTCCAGGTCGTAGCGGAAATCGATATCGAACTCGATGACCAGGGTGATCCGCTGTTCGGACAGCAGCCAGTTCAGGTACTTCTTGCCGAATTCCCCGAACCAGTGCTCGCTGGCGGTGATCACTTCCTTGGTCATGATCCTGAAGACACTGAGTTCGCCCACGGCCTTCATGCTGGTGATGAAGCTTTCGTGGGTCACGACCGCGGGCGCCTTGCCGCCGCGGCCGCGCCGCGCGAATTTCCAGACGCCCCAACCGACCAGCGCGACGACCAGGCCGCCGAAAAATCCGATGAACAGGTAATCCACTTCCAGATCTCCAAGGTTGATGAAATCTTGCCGGACCCAACATCTTGCCAAGCCCAGCATGGCAAATCACCGCCGGGCGATCAAGAAGCGATCGTCCGGGGGTGCCCCCGACCTACTTGCGCCCACCACCCCGCCGCAGCATGGGACCGAATTTACCGTGGACCTGGTCCATGATACGGTCCAGTTTCCGGTCCCGATCCCGGTCGCGGTCGGGAAACAGCTCCGCCTGCCCCTCGCCCGGCCGCACCAGGTTCGACGCCGTCACCCCGACAAGACGCAGCGACCGGCCCCGGCGCCCCAGCTTGACGGCCAGCAGACCGCGGGCGGAGTCCCTGATATCCACACTCGAATCACTGGGTTGGAACAGGGTTTCGCTGCGCGTATGGGTCGTGAAATCGGGGTAGCGGGCCTTGAGAGTCACCGTACGGGCCAGGAATCCGTGGGACCGCAGGCGGCGGGCCACCTTGGCCGCCAAGTGGTCCAGGATGTCCTGCAGATGGTCCGCGTCGCCGATATCCTCCCGGAACGTGGTCTCGTTGCCGATGGATTTCGCTTCGTGCACCGGGACGACGGGCCGCTCGTCATGGCCGACCGCCAGTTCCAGAAGGTGGGCGGCGTGGTCGCCGAACTGTTCGACCAGAAGTTCGGGCGGGATGGCCAGCATGTCCCCCACCTTGCGGATGCCGAACCGGTGCATCTGCTTCTCGGCGACCTTCCCCACACCCCAGAGCTTGCCGATGGGCAGGGACGCCAACAGGTCGCGGGCCCGGTCCGGAGAAATGACGACGAAACCGTCGGGTTTCTCCAGGTCGCTGGCCAGCTTGGCCAGGAACTTGTTGGCTGCCAGGCCCACCGAGGCGACCAGCCCGACCTCCCGGAGGATCCGCTCCTTGATCGTCCGGCCTACTTCTTCCGCCGAACCGAACAGGCGGCGGCAGCCGGTCACGTCCAGAAAGGCCTCGTCGATGGACAGGGGTTCGACCAGGGGCGTGTAGTCATCGAAGATGGCGAAGACCTGCTGGGAGATTTCGGCGTAACGGTCCATGCGGCCGCGCAGAAAAACGCCGTCGGGACACAGCCTGACGGCCCGGGCGGCGCTCATGGCGCTGTGAACCCCGTACCGGCGGGCTTCGTAACTGGCAGCCGCGACCACGCCCCGTCCTTCGGGAGTTCCTCCCACCATGACGGGTTTGCCCTTCAGGGAGGGATCATCCAACACCTCGACCGAAGCATAGAACGCGTCCATGTCTATGTGCAGGATGGCCCGGTCCGGAAACATGGAATTGCTGGTCGTCATGGCCTTTCCGGGGGTTGGGTGCTATGGTGGAGCCCGACAGCGATCCGGTCACCTCTTGCGGGGAAGGTAACATGGATATCCGTCTTTCCGCCATCCACCTCTATCCGGTCAAAGGCATCCGCGGTGTGTCCGTGGCGGCGGCCCAGGTGGAACGCGCCGGTCTGCGGCACGATCGGCGCTGGATCATCGTTGACGAGCGGGGAAAATTCATCAGCCAACGGACCCATCCCCGGTTGGCCCTCATCAGCGGCAATTTCGACGGGGACAGACTTGAATTGGCCGGCCCGGGCCGGGAACCTTTCCAGCTTAAGGTGCCCGCGGGAAACCACCGTGCCGAGGTAACGGTGTGGAACGACAGGGTCGATGCCGCGGTCGCCGGGCCCCAGGCCGACCGCTGGTTGTCCGCCTTCCTGGACCAACCCTGCCGTCTGGCCTATCTGGATGACGCCGCGGCCAGGCCCATCACCTCGGCCGCCGGCCGGCCGGCCGAAACCGTGAGTTTTGCCGACGGTTATCCCTGCCTGCTGACCTCCACCGCTTCGGTGACCGATCTCAACGGCCGCCTGGACGACCCCGTGCCCATGGACCGGTTCCGGCCGAATCTGGTGGTCACGGGGACCGACGCCTTCGCCGAGGACTCCTGGGCCAAGGTTGCCATCGGGGAGGCCGTCTTCCGTGTCGCGGGTCCCTGCAGCAGGTGCGGGGTCACCACTGTGGACCAGGCCACGGGGGAACGCGCCTCGGAAGAGCCCCTGCGCACCCTGGCCACCTACCGTCAAACAGCCAAGGGGATCGAATTCGGGATCAACCTTGTCCCCGAACGGGAAGGGACCATTTCCGTCGGGGACGAGGTCAGGGTGGAGGAATAGGTGACCGGGGACCGGATTCGTGGTAGTTTCGGGCCAAACCAGGATGTATTTCGTCTTTTTTATTCCGATTCAAGGATAGTGTAAGGTGTTGTCATTTTTAATTTTAAACCCATCTGGTGAACCTCATTTTTTTCTGGACTTTACCCTGGACCCCACTAACTTTCAATTAGTCTACAAACATCGCAACTATGAAATTACTGGGTGTCACTTGGGTCACCCGACGGCTGGAAAAACAGCCTGATTCCTGACGGGAACCCGAAACCGCCGAAAGGTGCCCGACGATGAAACGCCTCTTCACCTTCGTATTCATCACGGCCGTCCTGTGGCTCATGTGGCTGGCCTTCGCCGGCAGCCTGGACCCCCAGGAAATGATCGCCGGCGCGTTGGTCGCGGTCATGGTGACCCTGCTGCGCAGCGGCGGTCCCTGCCTGCTGGGCGGACCGGAAATTTTGCATCCCCGGCGGGTCCTCTACGCCCTGCTCTACCTGCCGTTCATGGTCTGGTCCATCATCATGGCCAACCTGGACGTCGCCCGGCGCATTCTCAGCCCCCGGCTGGCCATCAACCCGGGGATCGTCAAGGTCAAGACGCGCCTGCAAAGCCCCGTCGGCCGCATGATTCTGGCCAACAGCATCACCCTGACGCCCGGCACCCTGTCCGTGGATATCGCCGGCGACGACATGTACATCCACTGGGTGGATGTGGAATCGCGCGACGCGGAAGCCGCTTCGCAGAAAATCGCGGCCGGTTTCGAGAAGTATCTGGAGGTCATCTTTGGTTGATCTGATTCTTAAAGCCGCCCTCGTCTTCGCGGGATCCGGAGTGGCCCTGGCCACCGTCCAGCTCCTGCGTGGACCGGACGCCCCCAACCGGGCCGTGGCCCTCGACGTGCTGACCCTGATCACCATGCCCCTGCTGGTGGGATCGGCCATCTTCACGGGCCGGATCATCTATCTCGACGTGGCGCTGGTCTACGCCGTCCTGGCTTTCCTGGGCGTCGTGGCCCTGGCCCGCTACTACGATCGGGGGATCTGACATGACCCTGAACGACACGCCCCTGAACCTGATCGGCGCGGTGCTGACCCTGGCCGGCTCGATGTTCCTGTTCCTCGGGGCCCTGGGCATTTTCCGGATGCCCGACCTCTACAACAGGATGCAGGCCGGCACCAAGGCCACCACCCTGGGCAACATGCTGACCCTGGCGGGCCTGGGTCTGCTGGCCCCCGGCTGGCTGCCCAAGATCGTGTTGATCATTCTTTTTGTCCTGATCACCAACCCCATCAGCAGCCACGCCCTGGCCCGGGCCGCCCACAAGTCGGGCCTGCCCCTGGCCGCCGGGTCGGTCCTGGACCAGCTGCGCGAGGACGAGGACGCCGTGGCCGCGCTTGAAGCCGAGGGCCGCGCTTCTTCCGCGACGGAGGTGGACCAATGATCTATCTCGACCTTTTGATCTGTCTGGTAACGGTTCTGGCCGCCGTGGGCGCCATGCGCAGCCGCAACCTGGTGTCCGCCGCAGTGATGGTGGGCGCGGTCAGCCTGATGGTCAGCTACCTGTTTGTGCGCATGAGCGCGCCGGACGTGGCCATGACCGAGGCGGCCATCGGCGCGGGCCTGAGCACCCTGATCTTTTTGATCGCCATCCGCCGCACCGGGGAGGACGAAGGATGAAACAGATTTTTTCCCTGGTCCTGCTGGTGATCATGGGCGTCATGCTCTGGTCCCTGATTCCGCTGGGCCAGCCGACCGAACCGGGCGAGGTGGCGGAGCACTATATCCGGCACGGCATCGAAGAGAACCGCGGGGCCAACCTGGTGACCAGCGTGATCGTCAACTACCGGGGTTTCGACACCCTGGGCGAGGTGACGGTCCTGTTCCTGTCGGTTGCCGGCGCGGGCTTCGTCCTGCGTCGCCGTGAGGGCCTGGCGCCGCTGACGGCCCGCCCCTCGAGCGAGATCCTTCAGACGGGCGCCCGCATGCTGTTCGCGCCCCTGATAGTGTTCGGAGCCTACATCTTCGTCCACGGCCACCTGTCCCCCGGGGGCGGTTTCCAGGGCGGGGCCGTCGTGGCCTCGGCCGTGATGCTGCTCCTGCTGGCGGACCGCGACCACCGTCTGCCCCACGGCTTCATGTCCTGGCTGGAATCGGCCGCGGGATTCGGCTACGTGCTGACGGGCCTGGCGGGACTCATGGTGGCGGGCTCGTTCCTGTCCAACCAGGGCGTCCTTCCCCTGGGAACCTGGAACCGGCTGTTCTCCGGCGGCGTGATCCCCGTCATCTACATCCTGGTCGGCCTGAAGGTCGGCACCGAGCTGAGCGTTCTGCTGGAAACCATGATGAACTCGGGCCGACCGGCCGACACCACGGGAGGCGAGCATTGAACACCCTGACTCCCGCCACCCTGTATCTGGCCACGGCCATCGCCCTGATCCTCATCGGGTTCGCGGGACTTCTGGTCCGCCGCAACATCCTGAAGATGGTCCTGGGTTTCGCCCTGGTCGACACGGGCATCCACCTGCTCATCGCCACGTTGGGCAGCAATCCCGGAAAGGCGGCGCCCATCCTGGACTCCGCCGAACTGGCCGCCGATCCCGGCCTGGTCGTCGATCCGGTGCCCCAGGCGCTGGTGCTGACCGCCATCGTCATCGGCCTGGGCGTGACCGCCCTGATGCTGGCCTACGTGGTCCGCCTCTTCGCGCTGAAAAAGACCCTGGACGTGAGTGAATTCGGGAGGCTGAAGTGGTAAACCCCGTTCTTCTTGTCGCCGTACCGTTGGCCGCGGCCTTTCTGCTGCCTTTGTTCGGCAAGGTCGGCCGCGCGGCCGCCCGGACGGCCCAGGTCTTGACCATCGTCTTCACGGCCGCCGTTTCGGTGTCCTGGATCGTGGCCTTCGCCTCGGGCGCGGCCCCCGAACCCCTGAACATCCTGACCGGCGGTTACGACGGCCCGATAGGCATCAATCTGCACTACGGCCTGCCCGAGGCGATATTCTGCCTGCTGGCTTCGCTGACCACCCTGGCCGGTTCCCTGTACCTGGGCGCCCGCGAGGACGCCGCCACGGTCGGGCGCAGCGGCCTGCTGCAACTGCTGATCATGGTCGGCGCCTTCGGCCTGATCATGACCCGCGACCTGTTCAACCTCTTCGTCTTCCTGGAAATCGCCTCCATCGGCACCTATGCCCTGGTCGCCTTCGGCAAAGAGGAAAAGGCCCTCGAGGCCGGTTTCAAGTACATGCTGATCGGCGCCGCGGCCAGCGCCTTCCTGCTGATCGGCATCGCCTTCCTGTACAAGATGACCGGCACGTTGAACATCGACGACATGGCCGGCAAGATGCCGGCCGCCGCCACCGCGGGTCTGGCCACGGTCATGCTGTTCCTGCTGGCGGGCATGGCCATCGAATTGAAGCTGCTGCCGGTCAACGGCCCCGCGCTGGACCTCTACGACGGCGCCGAACCCGGCGTGATGGCCCTGCTGGTCGGCACCACCGTCAACGGCGTCCTGTTCGCCTTCTGGAAGATGAGCAGCCTTTTCCCCGGCTCCTGGGACACGGCCATCATGGCCCTGGGCATGATCACCTTCGTGGGCAGCAACCTGCTGGCCACCGGCCAGGACCGCCCCCGGCGGATGCTCGGTTACAGTTCCAGCGGCCAGATCGGGCTGGTCGTCTTTTTGATTCCCCTGATCCGCCTCGATGTCGTGCCCTTGGCCGCCGCCGGGCTGCTGTTGATCAACCACACCCTGGCCAAGACCGGCCTGCTCTGGTTGGCCGGATGCATCACCGGTGACGGCCGCAAGGACTGGCTGGGCGCCTTCCGGGGCAGCGTGGCCGGCCGCACGGCCTTGATCGTCTTCATCCTGGCCATCGTCGGTCTGCCGCCCTTCCCCGGCTTCTGGGGCAAGTGGCAGGCCCTGTCCGGCATGGCGGCAAACGGATTCGGCTGGTGGATCGTGCCCCTGCTGATCGGCTCGCTCCTGGAATTCGTCTACTACTTCGGCTGGTACCGCCGCGTGCAATCGTCCCGGCCGGACGAGGCCCCCATGCCCGGTTCCCTCAGACCTCTGGCCGACCTGGCGGGCGTCGTACCCTTCGCCCTGGGCTCCCTCGTTTTCGGCCTGTGGACCCTGCGCCACCTCGCCGGACCCCAGGACCAGGGTTGGCTGTTCCTGGCCGCCGCCGGCGCCGTCCTCATCATCGTGCGGCGCTTGCCCCAGACCATCCTTTCGGCCACGGTCCTGGGAGCCCTGGCCGTGGCGGGATGGGTATTGTTCACCGCCGGGTCGCTGGTCCCCTCCACGCCGGGCGGCCTTTTCCTGCTGATGGTCATGACCGGCGCCGTGGTCACCGCGCTGGCCGGACTGGGCCGGATCAACCGTCGGGACAGTTACCAGGGCCTGTTCCTGATCCTGGTCGCTTCACTGGTGATGCTGACCAGGGCCGAGTCCCTGCTCGCGTTTTTCGTGGCCTGGGAAGTGATGACCTGGGCAAGCTACCTGATCATCGGCTTCGGCCGCAACGGCGCCCGGGCCAGCCAACTCTATATCGTCTTTTCCGGCGCCGCGGGCTTCCTGCTGCTCGGTGGCATGATGCTGGCCATCGGGGCCGGCCAGACGACCCTGACGGGTCTGGGATTCCTGACCGGCGGCGCCGCCGTCTGGGTCTGGGGCCTGCTGGTGGTCGGATTCCTGGTCAAGGCCGCGGCCTGGGGCGCCCACGTCTGGGCACCCGGCGCCTATTCCGAATCCCCGGACCTGTTCACCCCGTTCCTGTCGGGCGTGATCAGCAAGATTCCCATGTTCGGCCTGGCCATGGCGGCCTTCCGCATCGGTGCGGGCAACCTGCCGGCGCTGGGCGCGACCCTGGATGCGACCTGGCTGTTGGCGGTGGTCGGCGGCGTGACCGCTTTCGGCATGACCCTGGTCGGCGTCTTCCAGGAAGACGCCAAGAAGCTGCTGGCCTACTCCTCGGTCGGCCAGGTGGGCTACATCGTCGTCGGCCTGGCGGTGCTGACGCCCCTGGGCTGGACCGCCGCCCTGTTCCACGCCGTGCACCACCTGCTGTTCAAGGGGCTGTTGTTCCTGGCGATCGCCGGCGTGGTCATGCGCACCGGCACCCGCACCATGTACGAGATGGGCGGACTCATCAAGAAGATGCCCATGAGCTTCATCTCCGTGCTGATCGGCATCATCGCCCTGTCCGGTGTCCCGCCCCTGGCGGGCTTCACGGGCAAGTGGCTGCTTTACCAAGCCCTGCTTGAACGCGGCTGGCTCTTCATCCTGGTCCTGATGATGTTCGCCTCGGTGGTGGCCTTCGTCTACCTGTTCCGGCTGATCCACACCGTCTTCCTGGGCCAGCTCAAGACCGTCCACCAGACGGTGAAGGAAGCCCCCCTGCCCCTGGCCCTGGCCCAGGTGCTGCTCATCGGCGCCATCATGGCCCTGTCGGTCTATCCCCAGTTGCTGCTGCAACCGCTGGACACCCTGGTCACCGGCCAGTTCAACGCCGGCGCTTTGACCTTCGCCGAAGGCGGCGCGCTGGTGGCCGGAGCCGGCCAGTTCAACCCCGTGAACATGATGATCCTGGTGATCGTCCTGTTCGCGGTGATGGTCCTGCTGCTTCTGGTCCTGGGTCCGAAGACCCGCAAGGTGGGCCAGCTGGACATCGTCTACCAGGGCGAGATCCCGCCGCCGCCCGAAGAGCTGCATTACGCCTCGAGATTCGCCCAGCCCTACCGGCGGGCCTGGGAGCCCCTGCTGGTGCCCCGGGTCACGGCTTTCTGGGCCTCGCTGGCCGACAACACCCAGGGCGTCGTCGACGTGCTGCGCCGTGTGTATTCGGGCAACGGCCAGACCTATGTCATGTATTCGGTCCTGATGGTGGTCGTTTTCCACCTGCTGGGACTCGGGAGGTAGAGAAGTGGAACTGTTGCCCCGCATCGGGTGGACCCTGCTGAGCCTGTTCGTGGCCGTCAACTACGGGTTCGTCATCAACGGCATCATCCGCAAGGTCATGGCCCGCATCCAGGGCCGCTTCGGACCGCCGGTGTGGCAGCCGTACATCGACATGGGCAAGCTGCTTTTCCAGCGGAACTCGGTCATGCACGGGCTGATGTTCTGGCTGGGCCCCGTGTTCCGTTCGGTGGGCGGCATCGGCCTGTACCTGCTGGTGCCGGTGGTCATCGGCGATCCGCGACTGGCCGGATTCTCCGCCAACGGCGACATGCTGCTGGCCCTGTACTTCATGGCCTTCGGTTCCCTGGGCATGGCCCTGGGCGCCGGCGAGGGCGGGCATCCCCACAGCCCCATCGGCATCAGCCGCGGGCTGAGCCAGATGACCGCCTACGAGTTGCCGTTCATCCTGGCGGTGATCGCGGTCGTCACCCAGGCCGGATCCTTCGATATCAACGCCATCATCGCCAGCCAGCAGTCGGGCGTGCTGGGGTGGAACCTGTTCGCCAATCCCCTGGCGACCGTCGCGGCGTTCCTGGCCATGCTGGGCATGAACATGTACCCGCCCTTCAACATCGTGGGCGCGCCCACGGAAATTCCCGTCGGCCCGGCCACGGAATACCACAACACCTATCTGTCGTTCATGATGATCGGCCGCAGCGCCTTCGCCATCGCCAAGATGGTCCTGTACATGGACCTCTTCCTCGGCGGGGCGCACAGCGTGCTCGAGGCCGTCGTCAAGGTTTTCGTCATCTACTTCTGGTCCGTGTTCGTCGGAGCGGTCTTTCCCCGCTTCCGCACCGAACAGTCGGTCCGGTTCTTCCTGCGCTGGCCCACCGCCTTCGGCGTGGCCGGCCTGGCCCTGACCTTCTGGGTCAGGTAAAGGAGCGTCATGAAACGGTTCGATCCCGACAAACCCTGGGACCTGACCACCCTTCCGACCACGGCAGGTCCCGACGGTTCGGTGCCCCACGCCCCGGTCGTCAAAAAGGCCGACGGACAGGACCAGTGTTTCCTGGGCGCGGGCGAGGTGCCTGCCGCCCCCAAGCTTCAGGAAGCGGTCGCCACCATCAAGAACTGGTTCCGCGCGAACAGCCTGAACGTGCTGGCCTTCGGCACGGGTTGCGGCGCCATCGAATTGCGGCCCCTGATGACCAGCCGCTTCGACATGTCCCGCTTCGGCATCACGGGCGCGCCCACGCCCCGGATGAGCAACGTGTTCATCATCTCGGGCTACCTGTCCACCAAGACGCTCAAGCGGGTCATCCGCAGCTACGAGCAGATGCCCAACCCCAAGTGGGTGGTGGCCCTGGGTTCGTGCACCATCAACGGGGGCATGTACTGGGACTCGTACAACACCATCAAGGTTCTGGATCTCTACATGCCGGTGGATGTCTACATCTCCGGCTGCATGCCGCGGCCCGAGGCGCTGATCGCCGGGTTCCAGTACCTGATGACCGAGATCAAGGCCGGCGACGCCAACGGCTGGCACCATTATCTGGAGAACCTCGACTGGTACCGGGAAAACCAGAAGCAGGTCATCAAGGACTGGGATCTTCCCGACTACAGCTGGTAGGTTGTGATGTTCGAGATCAATGAAAAATCCAATCCCGCGGACCCCACCCCGTCCGACCACGGCCAGGACATCCTGGCCCGGTTGCAGGCGCGGTTCGGAACCCTGGAATCCCACCGGCAGAAGCAGGATCTGTTGCGGATCGAGGTCGACCGGGACCGGTTGCTGCCCGTGCTCAGCTGGCTCAAGGGCGACACCCCCTTCGTGCAGCTGACCCACCTGACGGCGGTGGACTGGATCGAGGAAGACCGGTTCGAGCTGATCTACCTCGTGACCGCCCCCACCTTGAATCTGACGTTGATGATCGCCACGTACATCGACCGGCAGACCGCGACGGCCGAATCGGTCTTCAACCTGTGGTTGCAGGCCGAGACCTACGAGCAGGAAATCAACGAGATGTTCGGCATCGATTTTCCCGGCAGCCCGCGGCAGGGCGTGCCCTTCATCCTCGAAGGCTGGGACGACATGCCCCCCATGCGCCGCGATTTCGACACCGTCGAGTATTGCGAACGAACCCACCCCGAACGGCCCGGACGCGAGCACACCGATCCCCGCACCTACGTGGGCAAAAAATTCGGGGAAAAGGGGTACCTCTCATGAGCCGCAACGAACATTTGAAATCCCTGGGCTACGACGTCATCCCCAACGCCGGCACCGAAGTGGATCCCCGCGAGGTGCAGCTCTGGTTCGGCCCCCAGCACCCGGGCATCACCGGCAACATGTCGGTGCAGGTCTGGCTGGAAGGCGACACCATCAAGCGGGGCATCACGCACGTCGGCTACCTGCACCGGGGTTTCGAAAAACTCATGGAGCGGCGTAAGTTCATCCAGAGTTTCCCGGTCGTCTGCCGGATCTGCGTGGCCGAGCCCGACACCAACGAATACCTGCTCGCCCAGAGCCTCGAAGAACTTTCCGGCATGGACAAGGACGTGCCGGAAAAAGCCCAGTGGATCCGCACCCTGGTCATGGAAATGTCCCGGCTGCAGGCGGCTCTCATGGTTCTCGGCGGCTCCGTCGGCACCATGGGCATGGGAACGGCCCCCAACTGGACCTACACCCTGAGGGACTTCCTGCTTGACAGCTTCGAAGAACTCACCGGGGGCCGTGTCTATCACATGTACATCACCTACGGTGGCGTAAGGCGCGATTTACCCAAGGGTTTCGCGCTTCGCCTCGAGGAGACCCTCAAGAAGATCGACGAGCGCCTGCCCTTCCTGGACGACCTGATCTTCCACAGCGAGGTCTTCCGCAAGCGCTCCATCGGCGTGGGCGTGGTCCCCGTCGAATGGGCCGATGAGATCGGCATCACCGGTCCCCCGCTGCGGGCCATGGGCATCGCCCGGGACGTTAGGCGTGACTACCCGTACCTGAAGTATCCCGAGCTGGATTTCGATATCTGCACGGGCGAAGGCAGCGACATCTACGCGCGGGCCTGGGTCCGGCGCCAGGAGATCGCCCAAAGCGTCCGGATCATCCGGCAGATCCTCCAGAAGATGCCCCACGAGGGCGCCTACTCGGCCAAGCTGCCCAACATGCTGACCTGGACCATCCCGCGGGGCAGCACCTACGTCCGCGCCGAGGCCAGCCGCGGCGAGATGGGCTACCTGATGGTC
>JBDLKA010000065.1:0-20174 GCA_039714075.1 Candidatus Krumholzibacteriota bacterium
GGTCGGCCCGAAGGGATCGTTGCTGTCGGTCCAGCGGTAACCGAAGTTGTCCGGACCGCCGGAACCGTCGATCACCGGGGCGCCGACGCGGGAATCCACGCCGCCCTTGGGGAACGCCATGTAGTCACTCGTCGTGACCGGAGCGCCCAGCAGCAAGGGAGTGGGAATGACGAAATCGAGGGTACCCGCCCCGACGTTGCTCAGCGTGAGCGACTGCAGGGAGGTACCGCCGGTCAGCAGGGCGTCGGAGAGGGACGCCGGTGCCACCGCGATATCCGGGGCACCCAGGGTCATACCCATGGCCACAGGGGACAGCGGTCCGGCGTTGCCGAACTCGTCGAGGGCCTTGACCGCCAGGTAGTAGGTCGTCGAGAAATCGAGACCCGTGATCCGCATGCTTTCGAGGGTGCCCGGGGCGCCCGGCTTGGGTGTGCCGTTGACGCTGGTGGCGGTCTCGAAGTTCGCGTCGTCGATGGGAAAGGTCGCGTAGCGCAGGTCATAGCGGCTGGCAGGGCCGGTATTGGCACCGTCGTCTCCAACGGCCGACCACTGGGTGTCCAACCAGTTGGAACCTTCCATCACGACCGCCAGGTCGGTGATCTGGCCGGGCGGGATGCTGTCAGGTTCGGCGATCGGCCAGAAGGCGTTCAGACGCGCCCCCGACAGAATCACCCCGTCGAGATCCGGAAGCGGATCGGCGAAGTTGAGCAGCAGGGCCTTCGCGTCCAGGGCGTTGATCGTCGGGAAACGCCCGTAGATAAGGGCCAGGGAGCCCGCCACATGGGGCGTGGCCATGGAAGTGCCGCTCAGCGATCCGTAGGAGTTGCCGGGCAGCGTACTGAGAACATTGCTGCCGGGAGCCGCGATATCGACCGAGGTCAATCCGTAGCAGGAAAAGCTGGACAGATCGTCGTTGTGATCCGTGGAGGCCACGGCCACCACGTTGTCCTCGGCGTAGCTGGACGGATAATGGGGACTGGAATCGTTATCGGTGCCGGAGTTGCCGGCGGCCGCCACGAACAGGTCGTTGTGGGCGCCCGCATCCGCGATGGCCAGGCGCATGGCTTCCGAGAAGCCACCGCCGCCCCAGCTGTTGCTGGTGAGGTTGACACCCATCATGGTGGCGTACTCGAGGCAATCGATGGCGTCGGCGATGCTGCCCGAGCCTCCGGCGCTCAGGAATTTCAGCGGCATGATCGTCACGGTCGGACTGACACCGACCACGCCGATCCCGTTGTCCTTGATGCCGCCGATGGTCCCGGAGCAGTGGGTACCATGGCCGTTGTCGTCCATGGGATCGTTGTCGTTGTTGATGAAGTCCCAGCCGCGGGTATCATCGATGAAGCCGTTGCCGTCGTCATCAATACCATTGCCGGCGATTTCACCCGGGTTGGTCCAGATGTTGGCCGCCAGATCGGGGTGGTTGTAATCGACACCGGTGTCGATCACGCCCACGATGATGTTGTGGGAGCCGGTGAACACGTCCCAGGCGATGGTGGCGTCGATATCCGCCCCGGCGGTACCGCCGGTCTGGCCCGTGTTGTACATGCCCCAGAGTTCGTTGAACCGCGGATCGGTGGGGATATCCACCGCGTCGACGATATAGTTCGGCTCAATGATTTCGATGGCGGGATGATTCTTGTACCGACCGATGGCCTTGCCCACGGTCAGACCTTGAATCCGTTTCTGATCCGTTTTGATTCTCTTGAAGTGTTTGATCTGTGAGGCCCCAAGGTCCGTCAGGATGGCGTCCTTCTGGGACTGCGGAGCGTTGTCTTTGAACTTGATGATCAGTTCGCCGACTTTGTGGGGCAGGGAAATTTCTTCGGCCCAGGAGGTTGTGGTTGGCAGGATGAGAAGAATGATCAGTGAGATGAATAGCAGAGTTTGTGTTCGGCCTTTTTTCATGGCCCAACCCCCTTGGAATTCTGGTTAAGGAATTCCCTTGGGGGCGGGCGAGAACGTCCTCCTCCCCCAAGGAGCGTATTGTAGAATCCCGGAAGAAGTCTCTCCCCTCCTCGCGGGAGATTGACCTTACCACGGATGTCATGGAAATGCAATGGGGCATAATGATTATCGTTTATAACGAGAATAGATCCGTATAACACCGCAGGCTTTGGCGTGGACTATTCCAGATCCTCGAGAACAACTGCCGTACCGTATGCCAGCAGTTCGGCGGCGTGCTCCATCATTTCACTGGTCGCGAAACGGACCCCGACCACTGCGTTGGCTCCGTTTTCGGCGGCCTGGGCAATCATGCGGTCCAACGCCTCTTCCCGGCATTCGGCGATCATCTTGGTGTATTCGCTGATCTCGCCGCCGATCATGTTCTTCAGACCGGCCATCAGGTCCCGGCCCATATGGCGCGCCCTGATGGTATTGCCGCGCACCAGCCCGATCGTCCTGACGATACGCTTTCCAGCAACATCGTGGGTCGTCGTTACCAGCATCGATCCGTTCATCAATCCACCTTCCGGATGATGTCAGCGTATGACATCCTTGTAGCGGGTGCGTTTGCGTTTGAAAACCCGTTCGCGTACGGCCGAAACCGCCAATACCAGACCACCGGCCGCCAGAACGAAGATCCCACCCTTGGCCACCAGGGGCAGGTCTTCCGTCTTCAGCAGGGCGGTCAGGGCCTCGGTCACGGCCCAGGCGCCGACGGCCACCAGTCCCACGCACAGCAGGATCCAGCCGACCGACCGCTCGGCCCGGTTGTACACGCTGCTCCAGAACACTTCCCATTCCTCGGCGGGCGGTTCCTTCAAACGCATGGCGCCGGTAACGGCCTTGAGCCGCCGCAACTGCTCCACCTCGCGGCGGGACTGTTCGTCTTCCTCCAGATGGGCCTCGATGCGGGCCACATCGCCCGGTTCGAGTTCACCGTCGACGTAGGCGCTGAGCAGAGGGGCTTCCTTCCGGGGGTCAAAGGGCCCTTTCCCATTCACGTTTCTTCCTCCAGGCCGGCGGCCTTGCGCAGCTTCAGACGGGCTGCGTGCAGCCGCGACATCACCGTCCCGATGGGCACGCCCTGCAGGTCGGCGATCTCACGATATTTGTGACCCTCGAAATGGTAGAGGCGGAAAACCTCGCGCATTTCCTCGGGAAGTTCCTGGAGTCCGTTCCAGATCTTCTCCCGCAGGTCATCGGCCACCGTTTCGGACAGGGGGTCCGGGCGGCCGTCCGATTGTTTGACCCATTCCAGCGGCACTTCCCCCTTGTGCCGTTTTTCGTCCCGCCGCTGGTTGTGGGCGGTGTTGCGGACGATGCGGTAGAGCCAGGGAAAAAATGGTTCGTCGAGACGGAATTTCGGCAAGGACCGGTGGATGCGGATAAAAGCCTTCTGAACGGCGTCCATCGCATCGTCGTGGCTGCCCGTCAGGTTCAGGGCAATTCCGTAGGCTCTGTGCCGGTACCGGGTCATCAGTCGTTCGAACCCTTCGTCGTCGCCGTCCAGGAACCGCACGATATCCTCGCGGTCCCGCCGGCGTTCCGCGCCGAAAGGGTCCTGAACTGGATGACCGGACCCTGACGACGGAGGGGATACACCCCCGCCGGAGTCATTATTCGAGGAATTCCCGGAAAAAAGACCCAGAAAAAACACTCAAACGTCTCCCTTGGTATCGGTCCAGGGAACATCGGGGATTCCGGACGCGGCGTTGGCGGCCCTCGCGGCGGTGAAAAGGAAGTCACTCAAGCGGTTGAGATAGGTCACAGCCCCCGCGGGCACAGGTTCGGCGGCGGCCAGGGCCACCGCTCCCCGTTCGACCCGGCGGCAAACGGCACGTGCCAGATGCAGGGCGGCCGCGACGGCACACCCCCCCGGCAGGATGAAGTTCTTCAAGGGAGCCAGCGAACCGTCCATGGTGTCGATGAGGGTTTCCAACTCTCCCGGAACGAATGGTTGTTCCTCCGGAGGCAGGGCCGCGGTTTCCCTGGATTGGGATGGATGGGCCAGAATCGCGCCCAGGGAAAACAGGCGGCTTTGGATGTCCTGCAGGACGGCGATCGATAATCCCGGCACCTCCAACCCCGACTCGGCCAGGGCCGCGGCGCCCTGGCCCAGCCAACTGCTCAACTCGTCCACCTCTCCGTAAAGGGCGACCCGGGGGCCCGATTTCGGGACGCGGGACCCGTCGCCGAGGGAGGTTTCGCCGCTGTCACCGGTCCGAGTATAGATGCGCGCCATGGCGCGAGCTCCTTTGACGAGGGACTTACCGCCGCTGGATGAAAATAGTGGAACAAAAAACCGGTCAGGAAAAGACTTTTCCTGTCCTCGGGAGCGAACATGTGCGATTCGGTCCATCTGAAACTAACATTTACCCTACCGAAGAAAGGGCCACCCCCCGGCGGGTCGCCCTTTTGCGGAATCAGGAAACCAACCGGGGAGCTCTCGCCATGATCCAGCCGCATTTCGATGAAAAACTCAATCTGACCACCTATGTGTGCAGTGATCAGGTGACGGCGGAGGAAATCGAAGAGCAGGTCCGGATCCTCTACCGGGGCACGCCCAGCCTCAACGCCCTGTGGGATTTCACGGAGGCCGATGTGGCCGCGCTGTCTCCCGAGGACATCCACGGAGTCGCCCAGTACGTCAAGTCCGCCTCCCATTCCCGGGCCGGCGGCAAGACGGCCCTGGTCTTTTCCACGGCCATGTTGACCGAAATGGGCGCCCTGCTCGAAAGCATCTCCGAAATCGAGGTTCCCGACGCCAAAATCAAGATTTTCAACGATCTGAAGGCCGCCCTGGCCTGGATCGACTCCTGACCTTGACACGAACCTGTTTTTCACTCACTTTCCGACAGCCTTGACATTTAGCCTGTGTTGTTGCTGGGAACGCCGTGAGAGTCGGCGACAGTAGCGCTGCTGTAACCGGATACGAAATCCCGAGAACCACTCTTTATTGGGGAAGGCGGGAGAGTAGGCCTGAAGCCGGAAGTCAGAATACCAGTCAACGCAGACCAACCGTGACCTTTCGCTTTAAAAGGAGACCGGCCCATGCGTGCTTTTCCCGCCTTTCTTGCCCTTTTTATCCTTGTTTTCCAGCTCCGGGCCTTGGCTGAAACCACGACCGATGAGCACCAGACCCGGCAATTGCCGCCCCTGACCGTCACCGCCATGCGCCTGCCGTCGCAACCCGACCTCGACTCGGCGACGATCACGGTCATCACGCGTGACGATATCGACAGGACCGGGGCCCATACGGTGGCCGAACTGCTCCGATTCGTGCCGGGCGCCGATGTCCGGATCACCGGTCAGACGGGCGGCCAAACCTCGGTCTTTTTGCGCGGCGCCAACAGCAACCATACCCTGGTGCTGATCGACGGAATCCGCGTCAACAGCGCATTCAGCGGGAATTTCGATTTTTCCAGCCTGACGGTCGCCAACGTCGAGCGTGTCGAGGTGATCCACGGTCCCCAGAGCCTACTGTACGGATCCGAGGCCCTGGGTGGAATCGTCAATATCGTGACGCGACGCGGCGCCGCCGGCGCTTCCGGTTCGTTGCGCGCCGCCGTCGGCAGCCACGGAGAAACCGAGGGACGCGCGGCGGCCACGTTCGGCGGTGAACGCGCCCGGGCCTCCGTGACCGGTTCCTGGCTCGAGACCGACAACGACCGGGACAACTCCGCCTATCGGGCGCGGGACCTGGCCGTGTCCGGTGACTGGGAGGTTTCCTCCCGCCTGGCCCTCGGCTTCCAGGCCTCCCTTTTCGATTCCGAGACCGGAATCCCCAATGACCGCTTCACGAACGACCCCAACGACCAGGGACAAGCCCTCAACAAGCTGGCGGCCCTGTCCCTGGACGGAGATCCTCTTGACTGGTGGAACCTGGGTCTGACCGTTTCCCGTGCCAGGGACCGGCTGAAGTTCGACGGCCCGGAGCCCAACCCGCCCTTCTTCTCCGGAGACGTCAATTCGCTGACCACGGGCCGACGCGACCTGGTCGACCTGCAGAACGTCCTGGCCCTGGCCACCGACCACCGGCTCCTGCTCGGCGCCACCTATGAACGGACGGAAGTCGACCACTCCGCCTCATCCTCCTTCGGTGACACGCAGCTCGAACCCGACCAGGAGTCGCGCTCGGTATTCGGAGCCTACAGCTGGAGCGGCGACAGTTTCGAGGTGAACGGCGGCGGGCGTCTGGATGACTACACCTCCTTCGGCTCCCACGAAACCTGGCGCCTGGGCGGCCGTCTGACGGTGACCGAGCGGCTGGTGGCCCGCGCCAACGTCGGCACCGGCTTCCGCGCGCCCTCGCTGGTGGACCTGTTCTACCCCGGCTTCAGCAACCCGGATCTCGAGCCGGAGGAAAGTCTCGGTTGGGATCTTGGTCTGGAAGCCCGTATCGGTGGCGATGACATCAGGGTCAGCGCCGTCTGGTTCGGCAACAGGTTTGATAACCTTATCGCCTTCTCGACGACCGCTTTCCGGCCGGAAAACATCGCCGAAGCCCGCACTTCGGGTCTGGAATCCAGTCTGGACTGGGAGATCGGCGACGGTTGGAACATGCGCGCCTCCTACACCTGGCTCGAGACCGCCGAAGACCGGACCACGGGAATGCGACTGCTGAGGCGGGCGGAACACTCCGGCTCGGTCGACCTGTTCGGGGAGATCCGCTCCGGACTGGGGCTGGATGCGCGGGTGCGCCTCGCCGGCTCGTCGGACGACCGCGACTTCTGGGCGTTCCCCGCCCGGGAGGTCGCCAACGCCGGCTACGTGAAGTGGGACCTGGGAGCCACTGCCAGGCTGAATTCGCACCTCACCGCCCATGGCCGGGTCGAGAACCTGTTCGACGCGCAATACGAAGAGGCCTACGGTTTCCCGGCCCTCGGCCGGACCGGCCGCATCGGATTGACCTACGATTTCTGATCCGGCGGGTTATTCGGCAGGAAAGTCGCGGTCAAGAACGCGCTGCCAGATGATCTCGTGAGCGGCCTCTTCGGTACTGGCCAGAAGCACGGCGTCGGGGTCGCCTTCCACCCGCGGATTGCGGGCCTGCATCAGGGAATCCGGCCAATGGGCGGCGAACTCGTCGGCCGACCAGGGCCGGTAGCGGTGCCAGAATTTCCAGTGCCACAAAAAGAACTTCCGGGCCCGGGAGGTCCCCTTTTCATCGTCGCCGAAATATTCCAGGGCCAGCTCGAGGTACCGGCGCAGAATGGCCCAACGCTCGGGGACCGAGGGATCCCAAGGACGCCCTTCCGCCAGCTCGCGGAAAATCCACGGTTTGATCAGGGCGCCGCGGGCCACCAGGAAGGACGTCACCGTGGTTTCGGCGCGCCGGTGCTCCAGGTCCCAGGGCGTGAGGAGATCCCCGTTGCCCAGGACCGGGATTTCCACCGCCCGGGCCACTTCGTCGATGAGATCCCAGCGGGCGTTCAGACGGTAGCGCTGGTTCCGGGTCCGTCCGTGCACGCCGACGGCATCGGCCCCGGCGTCCTGGACCCTCGAGGCCAGGTCGACCACGTTCAGCTTGGCTTCCGAATATCCGAGGCGGAGTTTCACAGACAGGGGAACGTCGACGGCGCCGCGCACGGCGGCCACGATTTCGCCCAGGCGCGTGGGGCGTTTCAGCAGGGCGGCCCCGGAACCTCGCCTGACGATCAGGTCGATGGGGCAGCCGAAATTCAGGTCGATGAAGTTTGCGCCGTGTTCAATGGCGATCCGGGCCGCTTCGGCCATGACCTCGGGGCGTTTGCCCGCCAGCTGCACGCCGAAATCGGATTCGCTGGGATGATGGCGGATCAGGGGGCGTTCGCCCCCCTTGACGAGTTTGTCACTCAGAACCATTTCGCTGCAGGTGCGCACCGCGCCGAACTGCCGGCACAGCACCCGGTACGGCAGGTTGCCCCCCATGGCCATGGGAGCCATGGCGATCACGTCCCGGAAGAAATCCCGCGCCTGCGAACGCTCCACCTGTTATCCGCCGTCGAGCATCGAGTTTCCGTCGAAACCGTCGAAGCCCTCGGGATCGGCCATGAAATCGTAGGTGTTCTTGAGCAGCGAGAAATGGTTCTGCTCCTCGGCCGCCAGGTGCGCGAACACTTCCTTGGCCCGGGGAGAAGTGACGTCGTCCGCGGCCTTGGCGTACATGTGATAGCCGCGGCGCTCCACGTCCATCGCGCCCTTGAGGATTTCCAGTTCCTCGACCTGGTAATCGTAGGGATCGTTGGCCCCGTCCAGGGCCTTGTCGAAAATGGCGCGAACGTTCATGGCATGGTCATCATCAACATCGGGGAGTACTTCCAGGGTGTTCTCCCGCAAAATATCATCCCGCATCTTTTCGAGGTGCGCCTTGTGCCCGGCCTCGTCCTTGGCCAGGGAATTGAAAAGATTGCGCTCCAGGGTCGACGGAGCATTCTGGGCGCGGTCCTGAAAAAACGCCATGCCCTCCTCTTCGAAAACGATGGCTTTCTCGAGGATTTCCAGGCAGTACTTCACATCGTTCATTGTGCCCTCCAGGGACTGGTCCGGGTTCGCGTTTCGCTCCCTTAATGGTAACTCCCCGCCATCGATTATCCATGAAAATCCGCAAGAGGGGCAAGGACTGGGTTGATATCGGCCGACAACCCTGTTAAGTTTCTGACGAGTCTTGTTCTCGTTGCTCCAAGTGCAATTCCCTCCTCTTTTTATGGGATTTCACTTCGAGTTCGCGGGTATTTTTGTCAACACCGATTACCGGTTGGATAAAGCATTTTTTTCACCCGGGAACTCGGAATCAATTTTTTAGGAGGGTGTCATGGCCAAGCTCCAGAATGCGCTCGACAAGAAAATCCCCGTCTGGCGGAAGGAAATCGGAACCCTGGTCAAGAAGCACGGGGCCAAAAAGATCAGTGACGTTTCCATCCTCCAGGCCTATGGCGGGATGCGCGGCGTCAAGGGCATGGTCTGCGACACTTCCGAAGTCCCCCCCGACAAGGGCCTGATGATCCGCGGCATCCCCGCCGGCAAACTGACCGACAAGACACCCGAGGACATCTTCTATCTGCTGTGCACCGGCGAGCTGCCCAACGCCAGGGACCGCAGGGCCCTGACCGAGGAGCTCAACGCGCGCGCCAAGGTTCCCGCCTACGTGTGGAAGGTTCTCGAGGCCATGCCCAAGAACTCCCACCCCATGTGCATGCTCGACACGGCCATCCTCTGCATGCAGAAGGAGAGCAAGTTCGTCAAGGCGTACAACGCCGGCATGAGCAAGATGGACTACTGGAAACCGACCATGGAAGACAGCCTGGACCTGCTGGCCAAGCTGCCGGCCATCGCCGCGGGCGTATACCGGATCCGCTTCAACAAGGGCAAACGAATCGGACCCAAGAAGGGCCTGACCTGGGCGCAGAACTACGCCCACATGCTTGGCATCAAGGACAAGACCGGCGAGTTCGCCGACTGTATGCGTCTGTACCTGGTGCTGCACTGCGACCACGAGGGCGGCAACGTTTCGGCCCATGCCTGCCACCTGGTGGGCTCGGCGCTGAGCGACGCCTACTACAGCGTATCGGCCGGCCTCAACGGTCTGGCCGGCCCCCTGCACGGCCTGGCCAACCAGGAGTGCCTGAACTGGGTGCTGCAGCTGAAGAAGAAGTTCCGCGGCGTGCCCTCCGACGAGCAGCTGACCCAGTTCGCCTGGGACACGCTCAACAGCGGCAAAGTCATCCCGGGATACGGTCATGCCGTCCTGAGAGTCACCGACCCCCGTTTCACCGCCTTCCGCGCCTTCGGGATGAAGCACTTCCCCGAGGATCCGGTGATGCAACTGGTGGACAAGGTCTACACCATCGTGCCCAAGGTGCTGAAAGAGCACGGCAAGGCCAAGAACCCCTGGCCCAACGTGGACGCCGGCAGCGGCGCCCTGCTGTACCACTACGGCATGAGTGAATTCTCCTACTACACCGTGCTGTTCTCGGTCTCCCGGGCCATGGGCATGCTCAGCCAGATGATCATCAACCGGGCCATGGGCTCGCCGATCGAACGGCCGAAGAGCGTGACCACCAAGTGGCTGAAGAAGCAGGTCAAGAAGTAGGCGCTCAGGCCTGATCCGAAGACAAGGGATCCGGGCAGTTCGCGACCCATGGTCGGCGAACGGCCCGGATCCTTTTTTCCAGGATCAGACGACCTTTTCCCTCCACGCCAGGATGGCCGCCGGCAGGATGTGGGAAAGGTAGAGAAGCCCCGCGGGCAGCACCGCGTCGAAAATGTGCCAATCGTGATTGGCCGCCACCGCGGCTGTGAACATCACCACAAGACTGCAGGGAACGAAAATCACGTAGGAGTAACGCAAAGCTTCCCGGGTGACCATGACCTGCCGTTCATCGAGGTTTTCGACCTTGGCATGGGTCAGGCTCCACAGCCCCGTTCGCAAGATGACGTGAAGGAAACTCAGGACAAGACCGAGCAGGCAAACCAGGATCAGACCGACGGCAACGGGATTGTGGACTCCACCTGCGACCCATCCGTAATAGATCAATTCCAGAAATAACAGGCTGGCCAGATTCAGGACCACATGTCCCCGGCGTAGGGTTCGGGAGTCCGCACCATTCATTTCAATCCCCCTTTTTCTCCAACTGATCCCGCAGGACATCGCTCAATGGCTTCATCGGCCTGGTTGAAAACACCATCTCCACCGGAAGACCGAAAACATCCGCGATCCGGAAGGCCAGATCGAGACTCGGGTTGTATTCCTCGCGCTCCAGGTACCCGATCGTCTGATAATTGACCCCAACCAAATCGGCAAGGTGCTGCCGTGAAAGGTCTCGTTCATTCCTGAAAACCTGGATTCGGTTGTAGATTTTTCTTGATTTCATACATGAATTCTACACCATTTTATTATATTTGGCAATGTTTTTATTGTATTTTTACAACATAAATTCAGTTACCCCACCCCGGTCCATGGCCCGTAAGCGAAAGTAATTTAAGTTGTATTGGAACCCGTTTCGAGGAGGGAAGCCATGCCTACGTACGTACTGATGACCAAACTCGCGCCCGACAACATCGGAAACGCCAAACTCCGCAAGAGCAAGGGGCAGGATTGGCTGGACAGGGTCCACGAAGCCTGCCCCGAAGTGAAGTGGATCGCCCACTACGCGCTGTTGGGCAGGTACGATTTCATGGACCTGTACGAAGCGCCGGACGACGCCACCGCCCACAAGATCAGCCTGATCTCGCGGGAGCAGGGCGCCATCAGCGCCGAAAGCTGGCCCGCGATGTCCTACGACAAACACCTGAAGCTGATGGAGGAAGTGACCCGCGGCAGGGGACGCGCCACTCCCGCGGGAAAACCGACGACTTGACCTCGGTCGAGGATTCTTCAGGACCGTTTGCTGTGATCGACGGCCTTGAGGATCTTCAGGTTCAGAACGATGAAGCGGAAGAACTGGAAGAGCTTGTTGTTCATCCAGAACTTGTCCCTGTCGGTGATTTCCATGGCGGCCCTCCCTATTCCGGAATGATCTTCCAGCCGATGCGGCCCTGCAGCTTGTGCATGAAGGTCGTGTGGATCATGCGCTTCATCCAGGCCCCGGCCAATCCCATTTCCATGTGCGTGACGAACGGGTCGCGCCCTTCCTCGTTGGGGTAGCGCCGGTTGTCCGGCACCACGGGATAGACCATGATCACGGCGGCGGAACCGTCCCACAGGCTGTCCCCCATCGAAGCGATGCAGGCGGCGGCCATTTCCGTCATGCGTTCGCTGTGGGTCATCCGTCCGTGCTGCACCAGGTCGATGATGTTCAGGGCCACGATCCGGCCGATGATGCCCGAAACCATGCCGGTCCGCGGCGGCGCCGGGGTCATCGGCACGCCGTTGGGATTCACGTGGGGTCTGGAAATCGGTCCGGGCGGCGCGAAAGCGATACCGGCGGCGAAAATGTTCCGGTAGTTGGGATTCTGGTACACGGCGGGCCAGGCGTCGGGATTGCCCGCCAGGGTTTCGTAATCCAGACCGTAGATACCGTCCACCGAAACGAAGCCGGCCGGATTGACGATCTTTTCCGAGACATCCTGGCCTTCGGCCCCGAGGAATTTCAACGGCTGGCCCAGGAACCGCGGAATGAGCATCGCGTAATCGAATTTCGTTTCGCCGGAATTTCCCTCCATGTCCTGCCAACCCGCGACGCCGGCGGCAACTTCGGTGACTCCGCGGCCGACCAGAGGCTTGATCTCGTAGTCCCTGAACACCGCGCCGATGAAGTCCTCGGCGGTGCGGCGCCGGCCCCGGTGCTGGACCGCCAGACCGCGAATGCCGAAGTCGCCCAGCTCCGGTTCGTTGGACAGGTAGGCCAGGTCGCACTTGGTGCGGACGTTTCGCCTGACAAGATCCTTGTGGACGTTGGTGATGTATTCCAGGGCCGCGCCCTGGCAGGTGGCCCCGCCGTGGCCGGTGCCGATGACGATGCGCTGCCGTTCGCCCTTTTCCATCCTGGCCACGGCTTCGAGGTAATTGTTCCTCGCATCGACCGCGTGGGGCGGGGTGCAGATGGACCAGCTGTGACCCGCGGCCGGTCCCAGACCCGGGGTGGCCTCGAAATCCAGCTTGGGGCCCGTGGCGATCAGGAGGTAGTCATAATCCACCTGGACCGGTTGGCTGCCCTCGGCGGCCGGTTCGACCACGACGTGCTGGTCGTCCGCGTGCACCTCGGTCGCCCGGCCGGCGATGAAAGTCACGTTGCGCCTGCGGTAGACTTTTTCCAGATCGAAAAGGGTCTTGTTGATGTCCATGCGGCCGATACCGACCCAGACCAGGGAGGGGATGTAGACAAAATCAGGTGACCGGTTGATCACGGTCACCTGATGGTCGCGGCCCAGCTTGTCCCCCAGGTACAAGGCCGCGGTATGTCCGGCGAACCCGGCTCCGATGACACAGATTCTCGCCATGAGTTCCTCCCCTGAATGTCGCCGGCATCAATGAACGAGCATGATGCTGGTTCTTTCCTCCCGGCCGAGGGCTTCCAGGACAAAAACATAAGTCCCCGAGGCCAGCCGCGCACCACCCTGGCCGGTGCCGTCCCAGAGGAAATGGTTTTCCCCGGCAACTCCTGCCATGCTGCCCAGGTCTTTGACCATCCCGCCGCGGATATCATGGATCCGGGCGCGGACTGTCGCGTCGTTGCCCAGGGTGTAGCGGATCTCCGTAACGGGAACGGAACCGTTTCCGAAGGGATTGGGAACGGCTCCGATCAGCCGGGGCACGTTCGCCACCACGGCCAGGGTGACCGGTCGGGACGTGGTCCCGGCCCCGTTGTCCGTATTGCCGATCTGCAAGGTCGTCTGGTGCCGGCCCACGCCCAGATCCGCGGCGGCCGCCGTCAGCGCCACAGTCACCTGGACCGTTCCGCCCACGGGAATCGACCCGGCGCCGGGAGTGGCGGTCAGCCAGGGTTCGGAAACGGCGGCGGAGAACGCAGCCACCCTGTCACCGGTATTGGTCAGGGTGTAGACGATTTCCACCGGTTCAAACGGTCCCCCGATCACTCCGTAGGACTCCAGTCCCGTCCCCGGTTCAACCGCGAAACTGGTAAAGAAGGGGTCGATGGTCTCGACCGTCGCCGCTCCGGTTCCCAGAGGATCCAGCCAGTCGCTCAACCGGGAGTCGCTGGTTCCTCCCCCGGCCCAGGACACGAAGAACCGGCCGTACCAATCGGACTCATTGTTGCCGCAGGCGGCGGCCCCGCCGTGGAGCTGTCCGACTACGTGATGGTCCTGGTCGAACAGCGGGGAGCCGGAAGACCCACCCTCGGTCGTCCCGGCGTCCCAGTCGATGACCCGCAAGTGGGTGCCGTCGCCGGGGCTGCCCACACCCTGGTACGATGTCACGGACAACGGATCATTCTCGAAACTGATGCTCTTTTCATCGGTGCTGGGGTGATGAATGCAAACGGCGCTGGAAGCCACGCCGCTGGTTCGGTCCCAGCCGGCATAGCGGACGTTGAAGGCCGAATCGGGCAGATCGTCCAGTTCCAGGAGGGTCACATCGGTAGTCTCGTACTCCGCCCGCAACACCGACCCGTTTTGGGTGTCGGTCCGGGTTCCTCCTCCCTGCTGACCGCATTCGGGGCTCTCGAAGTTCCAGTAGACGACCACCGAGGGCGCCGCACCGGCCCTGACGCCGCAATGGTACGCCGTCATGAAGTAGGGCGTCCCGTCCTCGGCCGTATTGTTGGTCATGTACCCCGTACAGAGTTTGCCCGCGTTCGAAGTGAAGAGGGCCACGGTGGCGATTTCGTTCCGCCAGTCATCGCCCTCGGGACAGACGACATCGATGTTGCAAGGTCCCGATTTTTCTTCCAGATCCTCCCCGAAAAAACGGTACCCCCTGCCGATGGCCGTCAGTTCCAGTTCCACCTGCCAGCGAAGGGCCGGATCCACTTCCAGTTCGACCACCACATCATCGGTAATCAGGACCTGGGTCCACAATTCGCCATGGGCGGCGTTGTCGGTTTCATCGAAGGCCAGGACAGGGCCCTCGCCCGTGGGGGAATAGATCAGCAGGCGCGCCTGATGCGGCAGCCAGAATCGTGTGAACCCGAAGTTCAGCGACAGGACGTCCGGACCGGTGATCCGCAGCCGCCAGAGACTTCGTCCCGAGGGCAGATCTTCCCAGGTCCCCGCCGCGTCCGGGGTCAGGGAAACTTCCTGGACCTGGGCGAACCGGTAGGGCAATCCCTGTTCCTCGCGTTCCAGATCTTCCCGGGCCAGGGAGGTGCGGTCAATATCCAGCGCCCGGAAACCCTCCACCTCGGCCAAGGGTCGAACGGGCCATAACGAGCCCGCGGGCAGGGCATCCGCCCCCAACAGCACCTGGGGCATTACCGTTGCCAGAAGCAGAACCGCCAGACTCAGAGTCCTAAACCGGAATATCATGATTACCCTTTCGAAATGTCATCTGTCGCCGGGGATTCTTCGTTCCCGTGAACGGCATCCACCGCATTCCAGGCTATGGTCCAGCCCAGGACGACCTGGGACAGGTAGTGTTTGCGATCGTTGATCCGCGACCATCCCGTCAGGACCGACGCGCACCGGGCCGCCCATTGCGGACAGTTACCCTGCAACCGCCGGGCCAGGTTCAGCCAGGGTATCGCCGCGATAAAGGCGTGTCCCGAGGCCGAGTTGTCGTCGCTCATGGGGCGCCACCGGGGATTCGGATCCTCGTCCGTGGGACGATTGGCGCCCAGGCCGCGCTGCACGGTCCACAGAACCGGCAGACCGACCACCATGGCCTCGAAATTGTTCCGCCCCCAACGGCTGAAGGACCCCGAGCGCACCCAGGCGTCGACCGCGGCCACCAGGAACCAGTTGACGAACCAGAACCGCTCGCCGAAAGGATTGACGATGTGGGACGCCGTGTCCGTTCCCCGGGAACGAAGCGATCCCGAATGAAACGAGTCGACCGCTTCGTCGGCCCCGCTGTAGGCCAGGGCACTCGCGGCAGCCAGGGCTCCACCCAGGCGCAGAAAACTCCGGCGGCTGTAATTGCGCCGCCAGTGGCTCCCCGTTCCCCACAGCAGCGGAACCTTCGCCTCTCCCCGCCGTGAACGGCCGGGCATCACCAGCAGGGCACAAACCAGGGACAGGCCGATCGCGATCCACATGCGTCAACCCGCTTTTCCGGTAAGAGCAGTCATCCCTGGTCCATTTCCCGCACCAGGTCGGCCACGGCCTCGGCAATGGCCGGCGCGCTGGTCAGCCCCGGCGACTCGATGCCCACCAGATTGATCAGGCCGGCGAACTCGTCCTCTTCCCTGTGGATCACGAAATCTCCAAACCCGCTGATAGCCAGTTTGGGCCGCAGCCCGCACATGGCCGGGGACAAATCGTCAGGTTCCAGCCAAGGCAGGAACCGCTTCGCGTCTTCATAAAACGATGCCTGGCGCCCGGGATCAACCCGGTAATCCAGGTTGAACTCTTCGGGAGCGTGGCAGGCGTCCCGCGGGTCGTTCGGCAGACGCTCCAGATCCGGGCCCAGTTTCATCTGCCCGGCCAGATCCAGGCAGACGTGCACGCCCAGGCTCGAGCCCGAGGACGGCGGCACCGGATAGACCAGGCGGTTGATCCGCCCGTCATGGGCATTGCCGAGGGCGAAATAATTGCCTTTGGTCAAATACTGCTTCCAGCCGCGCGCGGCGATGTCGATCCCCGCCAGGGCGGCCACGCGGTCGGCCCACAGGCCCGCCGCGTTGATCACGATCCGGCTGGTATGGCGCCATCCCTCCCGTCGCTTGTCGCCCGTGGGCGTGATCGCGACCTCCCAACCCGCGGCCAGGCGGTCCAGACCCGTGACCCGGCTTCCGGTCATGACCTGGGCGCCCCTTTCGGCGGCCAGTTGCGCGTAGGCCCTGGCCGCGCCTTCGGCATCCAGCACGCCGGTGCGGGGGGAAAACAACCCGGCCACCGCCCTGACCTCGGGCTCGAGGGCCTTCAATTCGGTGGCGTCGATGAGCTCGAGGTCCTCGACCCCGTTGGCCTGACCCAGGGCCAGCAGGCGCTCCAGCTCGGGGATTTCCGCGTCCTCGACCGCGACGATCACCTTGCCGCACTCCCAGTAGCCGACCCCGGCGGTGGCGCAGAAATCCTTCAGCAGCCTGCGGCCGGCAACACAATAACGGGCTTTCAGGGATCCGATCGGGTAATACATGCCGCCATGGGAGACTTCACTGTTGCGGCTGGTCGTCCCCCGCGCCAGACCGGATTCCATCTCCAGCAGGACGGTGCTCAAACCCAGCCCCGAGATTTCAGAGGCCACCGCACAGCCCACCAACCCTCCGCCGATGACCGTGACGTCGAGATCGAACATGGATCCCCTCAACGGGCGGAGTGCTTGCGCACCCAGGTCTGGTAATCGACTTTCTCGTAGGCCTTGGTGCTGACGTACTCCAGGACCCGCAGCAGTTTTTCCGGCCCGACGTATCCCTTGATATTGGTCAGACCCTTGCCCTGGGAGTCCAGGAACCAAAGGGTGGGCAGGCTTTCGACCCGGTATTTGCGGGCCAGGGCGGGCAGCTTTTCGGTATCGATCATCACGGCGGTGAAATTCTCGTTCAGGTACCGGATCACCTTGGGGTCCTTATAGGTTTCCCGCTGCATTTTCTTGCACCACTTGCACCAGGGCGCGGTGAAGTGCAGAAAGGCGGGCTTGTCGAAATCCCGTCCCTGGGACAGGGCTTCGTTGAAACCCAGCCAATTTATGGCCCGGTTATCTTCTTTTTCTTCGGCGCCGAGGGCGGCTGCGGCGGACAGGGAAACGATCAACAGGATGATCGCCGCCCAGGTGGTCCCGACGGACCTGGTGCGGATCATGGCCATGATGCTCTCTCTTTCTCCACGGTGACCGGCCAGGGCCAATCTTCCGGTAATGACGCGATCAAGGTCAACGGCTCTCCGCCGACCGGGTGGGAAACTCCCAGACTCACCGCGTGCAGGGCGATGCGGTGATCGGGCAGGCGGCGAGCGGACCCGTATTTGACGTCACCCAACAAGGGATGTCCCGCCAACGCGAACTGGGCGCGTATCTGGTGTCGGCGGCCCGTCACCGGCCTGACTTCCACCAGGGACCACCCGCCTCCGGTTTCCAGAACATGGTAACGCAGCAGGCCTTCCCTGGCTCCGGCAAACGGTTCGGGCGCGGTCCGCGTTACGCCTTTGGCATCGCCTTTGGCCGCCAACCAGGAGCGCAGTTCGCCCTTGTCCTTGGCCGGGCTGCCCACCACGACGGCCTGATACACCTTGGTCACGGTACCTTCCCGGAACTGATGGGACAACCGTCCCGCCGCCTTGCTGGTCCTGGCCAGCAGAACGACCCCCGAAACGTTGCGGTCCAGACGATGAACCAGACCCAGATACACCCGGCCTGGTTTGTCGTATTTTTGTTTCAGGTACGCTCCGGCCACATCCAGCAGGGTCTCATCGCCGCTGCGGTCGCCCTGGACCAGCAAACCGGCCGGTTTGTGCACCGCCAAAAGGTGATTGTCCTCGTACAGGACCTCCAGTTTCATCCAACAACTCCGGCTGGGGGAAAATTCCCCACTATTCTACCCTGATCATGGAACAACTGACAAGAAAGGACCCGAAATGACCGAGCGCTACGAACAGGAAATGATGGAAGACGGCGGTTGGAAGGTGGCTTTGGATACCGTGGTGCCGGATCCCGGGGAGTAGTTGAAATTGGATGCCGGTGGTCCTAAAAGTGCCCCGGGAGGACTTTTCCATACTACCGATACATACTCTTCACAGCCCCCCAATGAGCACTCTTCACCGCGACTTCCCCACCGTTGATGACCGCCACAGGTAGGTCATATGAGCCGGAAGTTGGATGGAGGGGAATTATGGTCCCTGGCGATCCATCATTTGCTTCATATACCGCGTCCCCATAATTCAGGGGGGGATAGTCGAGCGGTTGAATGAAAAGGTCCACTCTTTCTGTCGGTGCCAGAACGTGAACTTGAAATCGCACCACAGGAAGGATTTCCGCTTGGGGCACCGGCGGCTCGGCACCGAATATCCATTCAATATTGCATATCCCCAATTGGGGTCCCAGCAAGTTGTCGCCGCATGGCCCCTCATATGGCAGGGTCCAGAATCCTTTCATTGCGAAACCTGAAAGACCTGATTGAGAACTGATGTTCTTGAGGATGACCCAGGCAATCACGTCCTCGGGGGACTGCGTGGTTTGGACGGTGGAAGTCAATCCTTCTTCATCGAAGTAGATCCCTACCACATCCTGATCCTGGGCTATTGCGGTGCCCGTCAGGACGATAAAGGCGATCAATACCAAGTTGCGAATCACGATAGTACCTCCCGGTCACCGATACAGCGACTTCACCCCGCCCCAGGCGGCGCTCTTCACAGCTACCGGCTGGTGGCCTGTATTGACTTCAGCCACCGGCAGGTTCACGTTGCCCGAGGAAACGCCCACACTCATGATGACATAATCTTCGTTCAAGATTGCAGGCAGGCCGCCGGGGATGGATGGATGGGACGGCGGCCCAAGGTAGAATTCGATGGTTATTGGTTCAAAGGTGAGAAACAACCAATGCACCAGAATCGTTGCCTCGCTGGTGGGATATGGTAGGCCCATGCCTACATAGTATTCACCGCTCACGGCGGTATTCATTTCATCGAGGAAAATCGAGGTTGGTGGCAATGTATCCGCCAATCGGAAAATCAAACCCTCCATCCCCGTCGGCACAACCAACTCATAACCGAACTCAAAGGCTTGGACATGGTCCCAGGTGGGATTGGTCAGAGTGACATACGCCCAGAATTCCGTATCGGGCGCCACGTCCAGGTAAGTCACGTCCGCGTTCAAATCGAAGTAGACCCCGAGGGAATTGGGATCGGGATCCACGACCGCGCCAACGGAGCCGTCGAGAAAAATCAGCAGAAATACCGTAAAAAGGGTTTTCATGACGATGCCCCTTTGCATCCCGGAATGGCAAGACCCCCCGGGGGACCCTGTTTTTGATTATCCGCACAGTTTTCCGAGGTCAACCTTGGATTTTTCGGACGAAATCTCAACTACCGATAAAGCGACTTCACCCCGCCCCAGGTCGCACTCTCCGCGACCACCGGCTGGTGGCCCGTGTTGACCTCGGCTACCGGCACGGTCACATCGCCCGAGGAGATGCCAAGGCTGATCAGCTCGTCGTTTTCATTCATGACCACCGGGAACCCGTCGGGAAGACTCGGTGCGGATGAGGGGCCCAGGTGGTATTCGATGGTCATGGGCGCGAGAGTCATGAACAGCCACTCCACCAGAACCGTCGCGGCGCTGGTGGGAAGTGGAGGGGTCAACCCGAAAATGTAGTCGCCCTTGAGAAAGTATGGGAATATGGGGCAACACTCATGGGGTGGAATGATGGTTGCCAAGCGGAACAACATGCCCTCCATACCCGCCGGAACAACCGATTCGTAGCCGAATTCAATCCCTTTTACAAAACCGAAGGTCGGATTGGTCAGGATGACGTACGCCCGGAATTCGGTATCGGGCGCCACGTCCAGGTAGGTCACGTCCGCGTTCAGATCGAAGTAGATGCCCAGGGAATTGGGATCGGGATCCACGACCGCGACGGCGGAACCGACAAGAAATATCATCAATAAAAATGTGAAAAGGGTTTTCATGACGAAGCCCCTTTGCATCCTGGAATGGTAAGGCCCCCCGGGGGACCCTGTTTTTGATGATCCGCACA
>JBDLKA010000066.1:0-19771 GCA_039714075.1 Candidatus Krumholzibacteriota bacterium
CCGCTGCTGCTGGTGCCTATCGGGTTCGGCATGCTGGTGGGCAACATTCCGTTGACCAGCGGGATGAACATCGGCATCTACGAAAACGGCAGCGTGCTCAACGTGCTGTACAACGGGGTGACCCAGGGTTGGTATCCCTCGCTGATCTTCCTGGGCATCGGGGCGATGACCGATTTTTCGGCCATGCTGTCCAACCCGCGGCTGATCCTGCTCGGGGCGGCGGCGCAAGCGGGCATCTTTCTTACCTTCGCCGGGTCCCTGCTGCTTGGCTTCGAGGCGAAGGACGCCGCGGCCATCGGCATCATCGGCGGAGCGGACGGACCGACGGCCATCTTCCTGTCCAGCCAGCTGGCCCCGCATCTGCTGGGGGCCATCGCGGTGGCCGCCTACAGCTACATGGCGCTGGTGCCGGTCATCCAGCCGCCCATCATCAGGCTGCTGACCACGCGCGAGGAACGCCTGATCCGCATGAAACCCTCGCGGCCGGTGAGCAAGCGGATCCGGATCATCTTCCCGATCATGGCTTTTGTCCTGTGCGCCAGCATCGCTCCAGGGGCCATATCCCTGTTGGGCTTCCTGTTCTTCGGCAACCTGCTGAAGGAAAGCGGCGTCACCGAACGGCTGGCCAAGACGGCCCGCAACGCCCTGATCGACATCGTGACCATCCTGCTGGGGCTGTGCGTGGGGGCTTCGACGGACGCCAGCCGGTTCCTGACTCCGGAGTCGGTGAAGATCGCGCTGCTGGGGGCGGTGTCATTCTGCGTGGCCACGGCCGCGGGTGTCCTGTTCGCGAAATTGATGAACCTGATCGCCAAGGATAAAATCAATCCCATCATCGGGGCGGCGGGGGTTTCGGCGGTGCCGGACAGCGCCCGTGTCTGCCAGATGGTGGGCGCGAAAGAGGATCCCCAGAACTTCCTGATCATGCACGCCATGGCGCCCAACGTGGCCGGGGTGATCGGGTCCGCCGTGGCTGCGGGCGTGTTTCTGTCGCGCTTCGTATTCTGATCCTGTCCTCAGGGACACAAAAAGGCCTCCCCGAACAGGGAGGCCTTTTCGTTTCCAGCGTCTGGTGGGGAGCCGCCGGTTCAATCGTCGTCGTGGTCGTGGTGAATCTCGATTCCTTCCACGCCCTCCAGACCTTCGATTACGTCTTCGAGGCTGTCGGAGTCGATCTCGCCGGCAAGACCCAGCAGGACGCCCAGGTCGAGATCGCCGACCACATTGACGAATGCCACGCTGTCCCCGGGCTCGTAGATGACGATCATCAGCCCGACCATGTCCTCCCCGTCGTACTTGAGTTTGACGAGCAGGGTTTCATCGCCGTCCTTCATCTTGACCAGGCCCTTCCAGTCTTCCTTCTCCAGCCTGGCCGTGACCTTTTCAACGGCCTTCTCGGCTTCCTTCCCGCCGCCGTCATCAACCGAGAAGGACTTGACGCGGATGGAGCGGACCATGGCCAGGGCCTGGAACAGGGCGTCGTCACCCTTATCTTTGGCGTCCTTGGCGATTTCGCCGAGGATCGGACCAAGGTCGATGTCCTGGTATTCCGTGGCGTCGTCCGGAATGTCGATCCATTCCAGGTCGATGTAGCCCGCTTCCTTTTCCAGACTGCCGGCCAGCGCCCCGCCCGCAAGCAGCAGGCAGGCCGTCAGGGCAAACAGCGAGGTGATGCGAAGTGTTTTCATCCGTTTCCTCCCGAGGTTGTCGGTTTGATCGCCTTGAACGATTCGTCTATGGCGTGAGGTAATTTGTCCGCGAATATTTCGATGACCGTATCCCTTTGGGTGCGGTCGATGACCTTGGCCGTCAGGGCCAGGGTATACAGGACTTCCTGGCGGGCCGCGGCGATTTCCTGGTCGGTCCAGGTCTGTTCAGGAGCCGGTCCGGTGTGCAGAACGGGCAGCAGTAGGACCGCCGCCAGTCCGGCCGCGGCCAGGCCCATGGCGGCAAGGCGCCGCCGGCCTGTCCGCCGGGACGACCGATGTTCCGCTGCAGGGGCAGGATCCTCAAGGATCCTCTCGGCAAGTCCTGCCGGCGCTGTGGCCCGGGGCAGGGATCCCAGGGTTGCCCTGAGGTTCATCTCCCGGGCCAATTCCGCCCGGCAATCGGCACATCGGTTCAGGTGGTCCTGGACCAGTTTCCTTTCCGCCGGGTCGAGTTCCCCGCTGCAGAAGGCCGCCAGTTCGAGTTCGATTTCGGGACAACGGTTCATCACCCTGTCTCCCTTTTGAATTCCAGACACGCCTCGCCGGGCGTCGTCAGGACAAGTCGCAATGATTTCCTGGCCCGGTGGAGTTGAACCTTCAGGGCGCTGACGGTCTTGCCCACCACCGCGGCGATCTCCTGCAGTTTCATCTCCTGGAAGTAATGCATCACCATGACGCTCCGGGTTTCCGCCGGCAGGGTGTCCATGGCCTGCAGCAGGGCCTGCTGCCGTTGGTTCAGATGCAGCGCCTCTTCGGGCCCATTTCCGCTTCCGCCCGCCGGCAGCCTGTCCAGGGCGTCCGGGTCGGGATACCCGAAATTCCGGCGCTGGGACTGCCGGCGGCGGATCTGGTCGATGCACAGGTTGTGGACGACCCGCATCAGCCAGCCCGCGGCCTTGCCGTCCCCGATGTCCCCGAAGTTCCGCCACAACTTGACGAAGGCTTCCTGGGTGACGTCCTGGGCGTCTTCGGCGTCCCGGAGGCAGTACAGCGCGTGGTTGTACACCCGGTCGCGGTTGCTTTCCAGCAATTGTGTGAACAGTGCATGATCCATGGTATGGAGAAGGACGCAGGCGGCGGGATATGGTTACAGGGGCAGGGGCGGGGATTTACTGATCAGACCCCGGGCTCGGGCTCGATCACCACCAGGGGGTCGCCCGGATTCACGGAATCACCCTCGGCAACAGGGACTTCGCTCACGGTGCCGCTGATGGCGGCCGTCAGTTCGTTCTGCATCTTCATGGCTTCGACCACGATAACCGGCTCGCCCTTGTGGACCACCTGGCCCTCGGTGACCTTGATCTGCACGACGAGTCCGGGAATGTCCGCGGCGATGGTGCCGCTGCCCGCGGCGTCGCCGAGGCTTTCCAGCGCCTGGGCCCGCAGTTCGTCCATGACCGTCAGGCTGACCGGGCGCCCGCCGAGGGTGGCCTGCACACTGCCGCCCTTGCCCGCGCTGCTCAGGTGGATCAGGTGCAGCCGGCCGCCGAAACGAATGGAGATGGCCTTGCCGTTCAGGACCGGGCGGAAGTTGACGGGCGTCATGTCGCCCTCGCCGACCTGGACCATGGTTTCGTCCCCGTCACGGGCGACCACTGCGCCGAACTGGTTTTCGTCGTAGTTCAGGACGTATCGCTTTTTCATCAGCACGGTCGGGTTCCTTTCACCGCGGTTCTTTTGCCGTCACCTATTTGTTGTGCGTCATCGAGCGCAGGGCGTTGAAACGCCAGTTCTGCGCCGTGCAATTCCTTTCGGCGCCGTCGGCCTTGCCGCCGGTCCGTCTGAGGGCCTCGAACAGGGCCGTCGCGGCCACCAGGGCCTCGGCCTGCCCTTCATCCAGTTCGGGCAGCCAGTTGTCGGGATCGAATTCGTTCTCCACGAAGTGGGTGGTGTAGCTCCCGTCAAGGAAGGCGGGCTGGTCGATGGCCCACAGGTGGAACGGCAGGTTGTGAACCGGACCGTGGAGCGTGAATTCGCGCAGAACGCGCCGCGACCGGGCGATGGCCTGCTCGCGGTCCTCGCCCCAGACGATCAGCTTGGCCAGCATGGGGTCGTAGTGGATGGGGACGTCGAACCCTTCGTAGACACCGGTGTCCAGGCGCACGCCGGGTCCCTGGGGAATGGTCATGCCTTCGATCCGGCCGATGCTGGGGGCGAAGTTGCGGCCGGGGTCCTCGGCGTACAGACGGTATTCCAGGGCCCAGCCCCGCTGGATGATGTCCTCCTGCGCGTAGCAGATGCCCTCGCCGAGGGCGATCTTCACCATGGCGTGGACCAGGTCCGTCGCGGTGACCATTTCGGTCACCGGGTGCTCCACCTGCAGCCGCGTGTTCATCTCCAGGAAGAAGAATTCGCCGCCGGGCGCGAGGATGAACTCCACGGTGCCGGCGCCCCGGTAGTCGATGGCCTGGGCGGTCTGCACCGCGGCGGCGCAGATTTCCGCCCTCAGTTCGGGAGTGAGCGAAGGGGAGGGGCTTTCCTCGATCACCTTCTGGTGCCGCCGCTGCACCGAGCATTCCCGTTCGAAGACATGGATGGCGTTTCCCTTCCCGTCACCGAGAACCTGGACCTCGATGTGCTTGGGATCCTCGATGTACTTTTCCACGAAACAGGCGTCGTTGCCGAAGGCGCTGCCGGCTTCGCCCATGGTCTGGCGCAGGGCGCTGGCCATCTCGCCGGATTCCCTGACGATCCTCATGCCCTTGCCGCCGCCGCCGGCCGAGGCCTTGAGCAGGACGGGGTAGCCGATCTCCTCGGCGATGCCGACGGCCACCTCGGGATCGGTCACGGCCTCGTCGGTGCCCGGCACGACAGGCACCCCGCTGGAGCGCATCTTGCGGCGCGAGGCCAGCTTGTCGCCCATGACCTCCATGGATTCGGCGGTCGGTCCGATGAAGACCAGGCCCGCCTCTTCCACGGCGCGGCTGAAGGGGCCGTTCTCGGAGAGAAATCCGTAGCCGGGATGGATGGCGCCGGCGCCGGTTTCCTTGGCCGCGGCCAGGATCTTGTCGCCAACCAGGTAGCTTTCCGCCGCCGGGGCGGGGCCGATGAAGACGGCCTCGTCGGCCATCAGGACGTGCAGTGCGGTGCGGTCGACTTCCGAGTAGACCGCCACCGTCCCGAGGCCCATCTCCTTGAGCCCCTGGATGATCCGCACGGCGATCTCGCCCCGGTTGGCCACGAGCACCTTGTCGAACTTCCTGCCTGTCTTGTTCTTGCCTGTCTTGCTGGTTGCCACGACGCTCTCCCTACAGGGGTATGTTTCCGTGTTTCTTGGCCGGCAGGTTCTGTTTCTTGCCGCGCAGCGAACCGAGGGCCGCAATCAGGTGGCGGCGCGTGTCCGCCGGCTCGATCACGTCGTCCAGGTAGCCCAGCCCCGCGGCGATGAACGGGTTGGCGTAGACCTCGTTGTAATCGTCCACCAGCTTCTTCCGTTCGGCGTCGGGATCCTTGCTCTTTTCCAGGTCCTGCCGGAACAGGATGTTCACCGCGCCCTCCGGTCCCATGACCGCCAGTTCGGCTCCCGGCCAGGCGACGTTGTAGTCGGCGCGGATGTGCTTGCTGTTCATCACGTCGTAGGCTCCGCCGTAGGCTTTGCGGGTGATCACGGTCAGCTTGGGCACGGTGGCTTCGCAGAAGGCGAACAGCAGCTTGGCCCCGTGCTTGATGATGCCGCCGTATTCCTGGTCGGTGCCGGGCAAAAACCCGGGCACGTCCTCGAAGACCACCAGCGGAATGTTGAAGCAGTCGCAGGTCCGGACGAATCGCGCCCCCTTGATGGAGGAGGTGATGTCCAGCACGCCGGCCTGGAACTTGGGCTGGTTGGCCACCACGCCCACCGGTTGTCCGTCCAGCCGGGCGAACCCGCAGATGATGTTCTGGGCGTGCCGCGGCTGGATCTCCATGAAGTCGCCGTCGTCCACGACCAGGCGGATCACCTCGGTCATGTCGTAGGGCTTGCGGCTGTCGTCCGGCACGATGGAATTGAGCTTCTCCTCGCGGCGGTCCGGCATGTCGGTGGGGGTGACCCGGGGCGGTTCTTCCAGGTTGTTCTGGGGCATGAAGCTCATCAGGCGCCGGGTCATCAGCAGGCAGTCCGCGTCGCTGGCGGCCATGAAGTGGGCCACGCCGCTCTTGGTCGAATGGGTGTTGGCTCCGCCGAGTTCCTCGAAGGTGACGTCCTCGTTGGTCACCATCTTGATGACGTTGGGTCCGGTGACGAACATGTAGCTGGTCTGGTCGACCATCAGGGTGAAGTCGGTGATGGCGGGGGAATAGACCGCGCCGCCGGCGCAGGGCCCGAGGATGGCCGAGATCTGGGGGATGACCCCCGAAGCCATGGTGTTGCGCCAGAAGATCTCGGCGTATCCGGCCAGCGAGCGCACGCCTTCCTGGATGCGGGCGCCGCCGCTGTCGTTGAGCCCGATCACGGGACAGCCGTTCTCCAGCGCCTGGTCCATGAGGCGACAGATCTTCAGGGCGTTCGCTTCGCTCATGGAACCGCCGAAAACCGTGAAGTCCTGGGCGAAGACGTACACCTGCCGGCCGTCGATGCGGCCCACTCCGGTCACCATGCCGTCCCCGACCGGACGGTTCTTGTCCATATCCATCTCGTGGCTGCGGTGCGTGACGAAAACCCCGGTTTCCCGGAAGCTGCCTTCGTCCAGCAGCAGGTGGATCCTCTCGCGTGCGGTCAAGCGGCCCTTGGCGTGGATCTTTTCCACCCGTTCGGGGCCGCCCCCGGCGTGCGCCTCGGCGCGCAGTTCGTTCATACGTTTGAGATTGTCGGCGAAGGAATTGGTCATGATGATTCCCTTTGGGGGCGGATCTGTTGATGCCGGACAAATGAATTACGCGGGCGGGATCATAGCAGATGGATGCCGCACGCGGAACAACCTACTGAACGGCGGAGGCAGCGTCAATTCCGGAATAACCAGGGGTTGAATGCTCGGGTTATCAGCCGCGGCCGGCCATCTTGCGTCCCACCATGCGGCGGATGAGGTTGGCGAGATCCCGGTGGCTGCCGGGTTTGAGCAGGAATTCGACGACACCGGCTTCGCGGGCCTGTTGTTCGTGGAAGCTGTCCCGGAACCCGGTGAAAAGAATGACGGGCAGATCGGGCCGTATCTCGTGGATCTTGCGCGTCAGCCGGACGCCGGACATGTGGGGCATGATCTGGTCGGTGACCACGACGTCGAAAATCTCGGGCGTCTGCGAAAAATCGGCCAGGGCCTTGCGGCTGTCCGTGTGGGCGATCACGCGGAACCCCTGGCGCTGCAGGCCGCTGGTCATGACATGCGCGACCATCTCTTCATCGTCGATGAGCAGCACCGTGGCCGCCGGACCGGCGGCGGGTGATTCCACCGGCGCCGGGGGATCGGGAAAGGTCTCGCCGATCAGCGAACCGTCGGCCAGTTCGGCCATGTCGGCCGGGACTTCCGCTTCCAGTTCGGGCTCACGGGGAACTTCCCAGGCGATGAGGGGGAAATACAGATCGAATCTCGTGCCTTCGCCGACCCGGCTGTGCACGATGGTCGCCCCGTCGTTGTCTTCCAGGATCCGTGACACGGTGCTCAGCCCGATGCCCATCTTGCCCGCGTCGCCACCGCCGGAAAAATAGGAGTCGAAAATCCGGTCGAGGGTGGTTTTGTCCATGCCCCGGCCGTCGTCGATGACGGTCAGCCGGGCATAACTGCCCGGTTCCAGATCCTTGGGTACCGCGATGGTGGATGCCTCCACCAGTTCCTCTTTGAGGACGATCTCCAGGGTGCCCGTGTTGCGGTACATGGCGTGCATGGAGTTGCTGCAGAGATTCATCAGGACCTGCTGGATGCCGGTGACCGAAGCCAGCACCCGGTGGCAGGGGTTCAGTTCCGATTTGATGATGATGGTCGAGGGCAGGATGTCCCGGATGAGTTTGAGGGTGTCCCGCACGACGGGAACCAGGTCGGTGGGTTTGCGGGCCTGGTCCGCCTGCAGGTAGAAATCGCTGATCTCGCGCACCAGGTCGCTGGCCATGTGGCCGGCCTTGGCGATCCTTTCCAGTTCCCGGCGGGCGGAGGCATCGACGGGAAGCTCGTTCCCGGCAATCCGGGCATGTCCCAGGATGACGGCCAGCAGGTTGTTGAGGTTGTTGACGATGCTGCCGGCGAGGATGCCCACCGCTTCCATGCGCCGCGCCTGACTGAGGAGACCCGTCAATTGCTGGATGTTTTCGAGGTCCCGCCGGTGGGCGGAGCGAAGTTCCCGCCTGGCCGACCAGACCCGGTACAGTGCCCACGCCAGCACCACGACCAGGACGAACAGGATCGCAATGGGCAGAAAATAGTGGGAACGAAAGAATTCGCTCATTCCTAGAGATCCTCATCTGCCTGGGAAGATCCGCAGGATATCCAGTTGGGTGTGGTTGGCATTTTATCCCCCAGGTCCCATCAATATGCATTGTTTTTAACCGTTTCGCCACTTTGGGACTTCCGGGCCTGGTGGGGCGCCCCGCCTGGTTCCCAGGGAAAACATTCCGGATTTACAAGAAACATGACATGATTGTTTTGCTATATTACGAGAGCTTAAAGTTCTTGCCTCTCCAACCACCGAAAGGGACACGCCGATGAGTTTCAACTATATCCTCTGCGAGAAGACGGACGGGGTCGCCACCGTGACCGTGAACCGTCCCGACAAGCTCAACGCCCTGAACCACGAGGTCATCGGGGAACTGGCCCATTGTTTCGCGGACCTGGCCGACGATGCGGACGCCAAGGTGGTGGTACTGACCGGAGCGGGGGACAAGGCCTTCGTCGCCGGGGCGGATATCGGGGAAATGGTCGACATGACACCCACCGCGGCGGAAAAGTTCGCGGCGCGGGGCCAGGACCTGATGGCCCGCATCGAGAACCTGGGCAAGCCCGTCATTGCCGCGGTCAACGGATTCGCCCTCGGGGGCGGCTGCGAGTTGGCCATGGCCTGCACGTTCCGGTACGCCTCGGACAAGGCCCGCCTGGGATTGCCCGAAACCGGACTCGGGCTGATTCCGGGCTTTGGCGGAACCCAGCGGCTGCCGCGGTTGGTGGGCCGGGGGCGGGCGCTGGAAATGATCCTGCTGGGCAACATGATCGACGCGGTCGACGCCATGGCCATCGGCCTGGTCAACAAGGTCTACCCTGCCGCCGAGTTCGCCGATTCGGTCAACATCGTGGCCCGGGCCCTGGCCGAAAAATCCCCTCTGACCCTGCGGGTCGCCCTCAAGGCGGTGGGCGAGGGACTGGAAATGTCCCCGACCGCCGGCTGTCGGCTCGAGGCGGCCCTGTTCGGTGTCTGCGGAGCTTCCGAGGACGCCCGCGAGGGATGTCGGGCCTTCCTGGAAAAGCGCAAACCCGAGTTCAAAAATGCCTGAGCAAACCGGTTCAAATGTAGATGTTTATGGTCTGGAATTGCGGGTCACGGCGGCGGAAACATATTTTTTGGGGCCGGTGCCGTGACCTATTATGTTTAATCGGTAACAGCGAATTCGACCTGTGAGCCTAACCCATCGAGGTGATCCCGTGACCGAAAAAACTGCGTCGGAAGTGCCATTCATGGAGGTCAACGAGGAGCTTTGCAAGGGCTGCCAGCTATGCCTGGCGGTTTGCCCGAAGAGCGTCATCGCCATCAGCGAAAAGCTCAACAGTGCCAGCTACCACCCCGCTTTTTATACCGGCGCCGATTGCACCGGTTGCGGTCTGTGTTTCTACGCCTGCCCCGAACCAGGGGCCATCCGCGTTGTCAAACCTTAGCCTGATTGTTTCAGGATCGACGGGAGAAAGTCCATGGCGAAACAATTCATGAAGGGCAACGACGCCATCATCGTCGGCGCCCTCGCGGCGGGATGTCGGGCCTACTACGGTTATCCCATCACCCCGGCCAGCGAAATCGCCCATGCGGCCGCGCTGCACTTTCCCGCCCTGGGCGGTGTGTTCATCCAGGCCGAAAGTGAAGTCTCCGCCATAAACATGGTTTACGGTTCGGCCGGCATGGGTGTCCGCACCATGACCGCATCCTCGAGCCCCGGGTTCAGCCTCAAGCAGGAAGGCCTGAGCTACTGCGCGGGCGCGGAGCTTCCCTGTGTCGTGGTGAACATCGTTCGCGGCGGTCCGGGACTGGGCAACATCGCTCCGGAACAGGCGGACTACTTCCAGATCACCAAGGGCGGCGGCCACGGCAACTACCGCCTGATCTCCCTGGCTCCCAACGGGGCCCAGGAAATGTGCGACCTGACCATGAAGGCCTTCGACCTGGCCGACAAGTACCGCAACCCCGCCTGCATCATGGCCGACGGCATAACCGGCCAGATGATGGAGGTCGTGGATATTCCCGAAGCCGTCGCCGAACTGGCGGACAACTCGGAGTGGTCGGTCAAGGGCAATTCCGAAACCGCCGGCAACCTGATCAGCTCCATCGTGCTGGAGCCCGGGGAACTGGAAGACCACAACCTCAAACTGGAAGCCAAGTACCAGGAAATCATGGCCAACGAGGTCATGTACGAGGAATACAAGACCGAGGACGCCGACCTGGTCGTGGTGGCCTACGGCGTGGTCAGCCGCATCGTCTATTCCACCGTGGACATGGCGCGGGAGCAAGGGCTCAAGGTGGGGCTGCTGAGACCCATCACCCTGTGGCCTTTCCCGACCGAGCCCATCGCGCGGCTGGCGGATACGGCCAGCAAGTTCCTGGCCGTCGAGCTTTCCACCGGTCAGATGGTCGAGGATGTCAAACTGGCGGTAGGCGGCAAGGCGCCCGTCCACTTCTACGGCCGCTGCGGCGGCATGGTGCCCGGCAGCAAGGAGCTTCTGGCCGAGTTCACCAAGGTCATGGAAGGAGTCACCCAGTCATGAAGACTTTTGAAAAATCCGACGGCTTCTTTCAGGTGTTCGAACGGAAATCCGGCCCGGCCAAGGAAGCCACGCACTACTGCCCGGGCTGCGGTCACGGCAACGTGCACAAGATGATCGCCGAGTCCCTGGAAGAGTTGGGCCTGACCAATCAGTCGGTGTTCGTTTCCCCGGTCGGGTGCTCGGTGTTCGGCTATTACTACTTCAACTGCGGAAACTTCCAGGCCGCCCACGGCCGGGCTCCCGCCGTGGCCACCGCGGTCAAGCGGACCAACCCCGATTCCATCGTCATCTCCTACCAGGGCGACGGCGACCTGGCCGCCATCGGCACTGCGGAAACCATCCACGCGGCCAACCGGGGCGAGAACATCACCGTGTTCTTCGTCAACAACGCCATCTACGGGATGACCGGCGGCCAGATGGCGCCCACGACCATGATCGGCCAGCGGTCGACCACCACCCCGCTGGGACGGACCGAGGAAACCCACGGCAACCCCATCCGCATGGCCGAAATGCTGGCGACCCTGCCGGCGCCGACCTACATCGAGCGGGTGGCCATCGGCAACAGCAAGCACATCATGAAGGCCCGCAAGGCCATCAAGAAGGCTTTGCGCATCCAGGCCGAGGGCAAGGGCTACAGCTTCGTGGAGATCGTTTCGGCCTGCCCCACCGGCTGGAAGATGGATCCCGTGAACGCCCGCGACTGGCTCATCGACGACATGCTCAAGGTCTTCCCGCTGGGCGTGTTCAAGGACCAGGGCGACAACCAGGACGAGGACGGTTGGAAGCGGCATTACGAGGATTTCGAGCCCGCCAAGGTGACCGCCTATCTGGACCGGATGAAAAGCGCGGTCGGCGAAATCGAACCCACCGAGTTGCCCATGGACCTGAATTGCAAGTTCGCCGGATTCGGCGGGCAGGGGATTCTCACCCTGGGCCTGTTCCTGTCGCAGATCGGTATGCGTGGGGGACACCAGGTCAGCTGGTTCCCGGCTTATGGTCCGGAAATGCGCGGTGGCACCGCCAACTGCTCGGTCAACCTTTCGAGTGCGCGCATCGGAACCCCGCTGGTGGACCATCCCAACGTGCTGGTGGTCATGAACCAGCCTTCGCTCGACGCCTTCGAAAAGGACGTGGTTGACGGCGGCACCATCATCGTCGACTCGACCATCGTGGAAAACGCCCCGGACAGCGAGAGGCTGAACGTGGTGATGATTCCCGCCAGCGACATAGCCGACGAGGTGGGCACGCCCAAAGTGGCCAATGTCGTGATTCTCGGCGCCCTGGTCGCCGCGACGGAGGCCTTCACCCCCGAATTCTGCGAGGCGACGCTGCGGGCGGTCATCAAGAAGAGAAGCCTTATCGACATGAACATGGAGGCCTTCCGCCGGGGTTACGATTTCGTCAGGAACTCCTAGGCGGCAAGCCGTCCCGGAGTGGGCATCCCGCGGTCGGTCAGCGGGCGGAGGGATCATGATCATTGGCATTCCGCGCACCCGCGCGGTGGATGAATTCCGGGTCGGGCTGCCGCCGCGCGCGGTGGCCAACCTGGTCGATCGCGGTAGCGAGGTCATCGTCGAACGGGGCGCCGGCGCCGGTTCCGGCTTCACCGACGAGCAGTACGAAACCGCCGGCGCCCGGATCCTGCATTCCCTGGATGAAATCTACGGCCGCGCCGACATCGTGGTGAAGGTCAACCAGCCCGTTCCCGAGGAATACCCGCTCATCCGTCCCGGGCAGATTCTCATGTCCGTGATGCATCTGGCGGTGGCCGATCCCCGCCTGGTGGACATCCTGCTGGAACGCAATTGTACGGCCATCGATTTCGTGACGATCCAGGACGAGACCGGTCGGCTGCCGGTGCTGCGCCCCTTGTCCCAGATCGCCGGCCGCATGGTGCCCCAGATCGCCTCCCGTTTTCTGCAGACCGACCAGGGCGGGCAGGGTATCCTGCTGGGCGGAGCGCCGGCGGTGCCGCCGGCCGAGGTGGTCGTGATCGGTGCGGGCACGGTGGGCCGGAACGCGGTGCGGGCCTGCGTCGGCGCGGGGGCGCGGGTCACCCTGCTGGACAGCGATTTCGACAGGATTTCCGAGATCGATTGGACCTTCCCGGGACAGGTGACGACCTTCCAGGCCAACGAGGCCACGCTGCGCAAGGTCCTGGCCTATGCCAACGTGGTGGTGGGGGCCGTTCTCATTCCCGGCGCCCGGACACCCCATCTGGTGACCAAGGAAATGGTGGGGCTGCTGCGGGACAAGAGCCTGATCATCGACATCTCGGTCGATCAGGGAGGCTGCTTCGCCACCAGCCGGCCGACGCGCGTGTCCGATCCCACCTATGTCGTGGACGGCATCACCCATTATTGCGTGCCCAACCTGCCGAGCCTGGTGGCCCGGAGCGCAACCTACGCCTTGAGCAACGCCATCCTGCCCTACATTTCCCAGGTCGCCTCCGCTCCCCTGGATCAGGTGCTGGTGGCCGATCCCGCTCTTGCCCGCGGCGTCAATATCCTGGGCGGGCAGGTGACCCATGCCGGTTTGGCCGCCGCCCGGGGCTGCGCCGCAGTGCCGGTGGCCGAGGCCGTCGGCGGGGACCCGTCATGAGTTGGATGACCCTGTACAGGTCACGTCTCAAGAGCGCCGCCGAGGCCGTGGAGGCCGTCTCTTCGGGAAACAAGGTCTACATGGGCTCCGGGTGCGCCGCGCCCCACACCCTGATCGCCGCCCTGACCGACCGGGCGGAGGAATTGCAGGACGTCGAAATCATCCATCACCTGACCCTTGGTGACGCCCCCTATATCGCCGGGGACATGAAGGGCCATTTCCGGCTGAATGACTGTTTTGTCGGATCCAACACCCGCGATGCCGTCAACGAGGGCCGGGCGGACTACGTCCCGGTCCATCTGCATGAAATGTCCCGGCTATTCCGTCGCGGGGTGATCCCGCTGGACTGCGCCTTCGTGGTGGTCAGCCCTCCCGATGAGCACGGCTTCTGCAGCTTCGGCATCGAAGTGGGGGTCACCAAACCCGCCGCCCTCAGCGCGGGCCTTATCGTGGCCGAGGTCAATCGCCAGATGCCGCGCACTCTCGGCGACAGCTTCATCCACGTTTCCAAGATTCATGCCTTCGTGGAGGTCGACCGGGATCTGGACGAATTCCGGCCCGAGCCCGCCACCGAGGTCGAGCGCAGGATCGGCGCCCATGTGGCCGAACTGATCCCGGACGGGGCCTGTCTGCAACTGGGTCTTGGCTCCATCCCCAACGCCGTTCTGGAGTTCCTGGGAGACCACCGTGATCTGGGCGTCCACACGGAGATGTTTACTGAGGCCTTGCCGCACCTTGTGGACAGCGGGGTGGTCACCGGCGAGCGCAAGACCTTTCATCCGGGAAAGGTCGTCGCCGGTTTCATCATGGGCACCCGCGAGGTCTATGACTTCGCCCACGATAATGCCCTGATCGAGTTCCATCCGACCGATTACGTGAATCACCCGGGCAACATCGCCAAAAACGACAACATGGTGGCCGTCAACAGCGCCATCCAGGTCGATTTGACCGGGCAGGTCTGCTCCGATTCCATCGGGGAGCAGATCTACAGCGGGTTCGGCGGCCAGGCCGATTTCATGCGGGGGGCGGCCCTGGCCAAGGGCGGTCTGCCCATCATCGCCCTACCGTCGGTAACCACCGACGGACGTTTGTCGCGGATCGTACCCAATCTGGATCAGGGCGCGGGTGTGGTCCTGACCAGGGCGGACATCCACGTGGTCGTCACCGAGTACGGTGTGGCCCACATGCTGGGACGCAACGTGCGACAGAGGGCCGAGGCGCTGATCTCCATAGCGCACCCCTCGTTCAGGGAATCACTCCTGGAAACCGCCCACAAGCGGGGCCTTTTCGGGAGGCTTTTTCCCGGGGGGATGCCTTCCTGAAGCCCGGTTGACGATCGACGGGGAAACAATTTTTCCATTGCCTGTTGACGTTTAGTCACATCGTTGACAATTTGTCTTCCTTGAGCGACGGTCAACCTGACCGAAACCTTTCGGGCTTTTCACGGAGATTTTGGACAAGATGAACACCAACGCCGACCTCAACGGTCCCGGCACTGACGGTCCCGCGACTCCCGAACCGGAACACGATGCCACCATCCTGGTCGTGGATGATGAACCCGAGCTCAGTCGGGCTCTCAGCAAACTGCTGACCCGCAACGGGTACAACGTGCTGACCGCGGGAAACGGGGAAGAGGGATTGGCCATCCTCCGGCACGAGGAAATCCACCTGGTCCTGTCCGATCTGCAAATGCCTCGGATGGGCGGGCTGGACCTGCTGAAAGCCGCCCAGGTCGTGGCGCCGAATACCGAATTCGTCATCATCACCGGGCACGGCACCATCGAAACCGCGGTCGACGCCATGCGGACCGGTGCCTACGATTTCATCGAAAAACCCTTTTCCATCACCACGACCCTGAAGGTGGTGCGCAAGGCCTTGGAAAAGCAGCATCTGATCGCCGAGAACCGTGACCTGCGCCAACGCCTGGCGGAAATGCAGGGTGTGAACGAGATCATCGGCAACAGCGATCCCATGCGGCAGGCCATCGACACCGCCCGCCAGGTGGCCGGCAGCAGCGCGACCATCCTGCTGACCGGCGAAAGCGGAACGGGCAAGGAGGTCTTCGCCTCCGCCATTCACGGGTGGAGCGACCGCGCCAAGCGGACCATGGTGCGGGTCAGTTGCGCGGCCCTGCCCGAGAACCTGCTCGAGGCGGAACTGTTCGGCTACGAGAAGGGGGCCTTCACCGGAGCGGTGGCCCGCCGCCAGGGCCGTTTCGAGGCCGCCAACCGGGGCACCCTCTTTCTCGACGAGGTCGGGGAAATGTCCCTGACCACCCAGGTCAAGCTTTTGCGGGTCCTGCAGGAAAACGTCATCGAGAGACTGGGGGGCAACGAGCCCATCAACGTGGATGTGAGAATCATCGCCGCCACGAATTCGGACCTGCCCACGATGGTGGCCGAGGGCCGCTTCCGCGAGGATCTCTACTACCGGCTGAACGTCATCAACCTGGAGTTGCCGTCCCTGCGCAGCCGCGGGGAGGACGTGGTCCTGTTGTCGAACTTCTTCCTCCAGAAATACAACGAGAAGAACGGCAAACAGTTGGCGGGGTTCACCCCCGGCGCCCTGGAAGTGATGGCGAAATACGCCTGGCCGGGAAACGTCCGGGAGCTTGAAAACGCCATCGAACGGGCGGTTGTCCTGAGCAAGGACACCCTGGTCGATGTGGACGTCCTGCCCAACTCGGTGGTGATGGGCCGGCAACGGTTCGATGTGGTCAACATCCCGGTGGGCACGACCCTCAAGGATGCGGAGATGCAGTTGATCCAGGCCACCCTGGACAGTGCGGGAGGGGACAAGGAGACGGCCGCCAATATCCTGGGCATCGCCTCACGCACCATCTACCGGAAAATGCAGTAGCCCGGGCAGGTGGCTCGTGGGCCAAATTGATGAATCCGGCCGCCTTGACCGGGTTTTTGAGGGTGGTTATATTGGCGCGGCCAAATGCCGTCTGGCTGATGGAGCCGCCGAAGCGGGTGCGGGACCTGTTGGGCGAGAGTGGCGGAACTGGCAGACGCGCAGGATTTAGGTTCCTGTGGGGAAACCCGTGGGGGTTCGAGTCCCCCCTCTCGCACCACCAGTATCCATACCTGGACAAGTCAACCAAAAAGAGGATTGAATTCCATGACCGAGAACCAAGCGCAGGCCCCCGAACCCGATTCCGGACCAAATGCCGGACCCATCAGCACGGTCATCGAATCGCCCGAGCCCTGGAAGCGTGTCGTCAAGGCCAGCATCGACAGGGCCCATTTCGACCAGGAATACACCAATCGGCTCAAGAAAGCCGCCAAATCCCATCAAAAGCCCGGTTTCCGCAAGGGCCGCACGCCGCGGGCGGTGGTGGAAAAGGAGATGGGGGACCTGATCCGCAGCGAAACGGTGGAGGCCCTGGTGCCCAAGGCCTGGATGACCGCGCTGATGGAGCACAAGCTGGCCCCGGTCAGCGACCCCACCCTCGAAAACCTGGATTTTGGTGAAGAAGGCCCCCTGAAGTTCGATCTGGTGGTCGAAGTCCGGCCCGAAATCGAACTGGGGGACACCGACGGCCTGGCCATCAAGCGCCGGGAAGTCGAAACCACGGACAAGGACATCGACCAGGTTCTCGAGCGCCTGCTGGAAAGCCGGGCGGAATATGAAAAGATCGACAGGGCGGCCGCCGAAGACGACCAGATCCTGCTGGACCTGGTGCCCGCCGGCCCGGAGGGTGATTTCCCCGAGGACGGCAAGATCGTCGACCAGCGTTTTGTCCTCGGCTCGCCCAACAACATGGCCGCCTTCAACGAGGGCCTGCTGGGGTGCGAGGCCGGCCAGGAGAAGACAGTAACGGTCGATTATCCCGAGGATCATCCCAACGAGACCCTCAAGGGGCGGAGCATGGCCTTCCGCTGCCTGGTCCGCGAGGTGGCCGCCAAAAAGCTGCCGGAACTGAACGACGAATTCGCCGACGCGGTGGCCGAAGGCAAGACCCTGGCGGACCTGCGGGGTGATATCCGGGCCGATCTGGAGAAGGAAAACGCCAAGCGCGTCGAACAGGAAATGGACCGCCAGGTCCAGGAGGAACTTGTCAAGCGCCACGATGTTTCACTGCCGCCGTCCATGGTTTCCCGTTATCTGGACTCCGGTCTGGAGGAGATGCACAAACGCAACGCCCAGATGGGCCGGCCCGATTCCGAGGACGAAGACAGGGAATACCTCGAAGCCGGGAAGCCTCATGCCGAAAAGGCCATCGCGGCCATGCTTCTGCTCGAGGCGGTGCGCCGCAAGGAAGATATCAAGGTGACGGCCGAAGATGTCGATGAACGCATCGAACAGATGGCCCTGGAAAACGGATTCGATGTTGACCGGTATAAGGAATTCGTCAACAGTGGCGAGGAAAAAGAACGCCTCGAATACGACCTTCTGGAGCGTCGCACCTACGATTTTCTGCTCTCCAGGGCCGAAATCGAAATGGTGCCCGCCGACACGGATGTTATTGGTGAAAAGGAGTGATCCATGCTTGTTCCGGTAGTTGTTGATCAGACCAGCCACGGTGAGCGGGCTTATGATATCTATTCCCGGCTCCTGAAGGACCGGATCATTTTTCTGGGCTTCCCGGTGGACGATAATATCGCCAACCTGGTGATCGCCCAGATGCTGTTCCTGCAGGCCGAAGACCCCGAAAGGGACATCTATCTCTACATCAACAGTCCCGGTGGCAGCGTGACCGCGGGTCTTGCGATCTATGATACGATGCAATACATTACAAATGATGTGGTTACCATCTGCATGGGACAGGCCGCCAGTATGGGCGCCGTCCTGCTGGCCGCCGGTGCGGAGGGAAAACGCTCGGCGCTGAAAAATTCCCGGGTCATGATCCACCAGCCTCTCGGGGGCAGCCAGGGTCAGGCCAGCATGCTGGAGATCTACACCAAGGAGATCCTCAACATCCGGGACAAGCTCTACGCCATCCTTGCCGCCCATACCGGACAGCCTGGGGAAAAAATCGCCGCGGACAGCGACCGGGATTTCTTCATGTCCGCGGACGAGGCCTGCGATTACGGTCTGGTGGACAAGGTGATCGAGAGTCGTAATGAAATCGAGCCCTCCGGGGACTTGAAGAACGACGCCAAGAACGATTCGAAGAAGAAGAAGAAATAGCGGGGGAATGGAGCTGAAGACCTCATGAAACGTCGACAGAACGGCAGCCCACAGATGATCAAGTGCTCGTTCTGCGCCCGTGGCCAGGACGAGGTGGCCAAGCTGGTCGCCGGCCCTTCCAGCGTGTACATCTGCAGCGAGTGCATCAAGCTGTGCAACGACATTCTCGAGGGCGAACTGCTTGACGAGGCGTCCCTGGCGCCCCCCCAGTTCCCGAAGCCTAGAGAGATCCTGGACTACCTGGACACTTACGTGATCGGGCAGGAGGAAGCCAAGATCAGCCTGTCGGTGGCCGTTTACAACCACTACAAGCGGATCCACCAGAAGAAGACCAGCGACGGGGTCGAGATCGACAAGAGCAACATCCTGCTGCTGGGTAATACCGGAACCGGCAAGACGCTGCTGGCCCAGACCCTGGCCAGGTTCCTCAAGGTTCCGTTCGCCATCGCCGACGCCACCGCGCTGACCGAGGCCGGGTACGTGGGGGAGGATGTCGAAAACATTCTCGTCAGGCTGCTGCAGGCCGCGGACTATAGCATTCCCGCCGCCGAACAGGGTATCGTCTACGTCGACGAGATCGACAAGATCGGTCGCAAGAGCGGCAATCCGTCCATTACGAGGGATGTTTCCGGTGAGGGCGTCCAGCAGGCCCTGCTCAAGATTCTCGAGGGGACCGTGGCCAACGTCCCGCCCCAGGGCGGACGCAAGCATCCCCAGCAGAAGTATCTCGAGGTCAATACCAAGAACATCCTGTTCATCTGCGGCGGTGCTTTCCAGGGTCTGGAAAAGATCGTCGAACGCCGGGTGGGCCGGAACGTGTTGGGCTTCGCCCGCCAGGAGGAATTCTCGATCAGTGAAGAACGGGAGGAATTCCTGAGCCTGGTCGAGTCGCAGGACCTGATGCAGTTCGGGCTGATTCCGGAACTCATCGGCCGTTTGCCGGTGGTGACCAACATGCATGAACTGGATCGCGACGCCATGTTCCGCATTCTCACCGAACCCCGTAACGCCCTGACCAAGCAGTACATAAAGCTGCTGGAGATGGAAGACGTGGAGCTCGTGTTCGAGCCCGCGGCGCTGCAGGCGATCGCCGATATGGCCATCGAGCGCAAGACCGGCGCGCGGGGCCTGCGTTCCATCCTGGAAAACATCATGCGGGGCACCATGTTCGAGATTCCTTCCCAGGATGACGTCCGGCAGGTTATCATCACGCGGGAAACCGTGGCCGAGAAGGCCGAACCCGAAGTGGTGCTGGGCGAACCCCCGATCGATATCAAGGAAGCGTAAGAGCAGACCGCAACCTCCCAGCATTGTCATCACCGGGTCCGAGGCGGGCCCTTGCCAGTGGATGACCCGGACCTGGATTTCCGGCCGTGGGCGTCCCGCTGCAGCGTTCCGGTTCGGCCGGTCCGAGGAGAAAAATGAGTTCCACCGATTTCATCGTTACCCGGGATGGTG
>JBDLKA010000067.1:0-19328 GCA_039714075.1 Candidatus Krumholzibacteriota bacterium
GCCCACGGGTCTTTCGGAACTGGCCGGCCTGGGATGGTTGGTCGTTTACGCGGGTCTGGCGGTGGTCGTGGGCAATCTCTTCGCCTCGACCTGGGGCAAGTCCACGAGTGACGTCAATCCCTGGGGCGCGGCGACATTGGAGTGGAAGACGACCACGCCGCCGCCGGAGGGCAACTTTGCGGAAGTTCCTGAAACGGATGGGCTCTACCGGTATTAAGGCAACCAGGGATCCCAGGGATACATATCACGTTTGTATTTTCATGGCCTCCCACTGTACTTGCCCGCCAACTGGAAAGAGGGCGGTTTTTGGACGTCTGGTTTCGAAAATTATCCCCTGCCTCTCCGCCCAAGTTGGCCTCCCTTTGATTCAAATTTGAACCCGCTGCCGCCGAACATGTTATCCATCATGGCGGAGGCAAGGTTGTGTCAGGGCCCCGGATTTCCTATCAAAGAGACCATCTCTTCCCGGAAAAGGAGCCCTGTCCATGATTCCCCATTGCCTTCGACCCGGTGCTGCCAAGACGGATTCCGACCCGTTCCTTCTGGTGCTGACTCTGGCGGCCTTCCTTCTGGGCACGGTGTTCGTTTGCGATGCCTTTTCCCAGGATGCACCTACCTGTCTCGGCAACGACGAAAACTGGGTTTTCTGCACCGGATTCGAGGAGGGAAACCTGGATCTGTGGGATGACTATGACGGCAATCCTCCCGAGACCAACACCCTGGTGCCGCATCCCGGTCCCTTTGGGCGCGAGGGCAACACCGTCATGAGATTGCGCGCGCCCGAGGGCAGGGGAGGAGCCGATCTTGTCAAGGTCCTGCCCGGGACCTTCGACCGGCTCTATGCCCGCTGGTATGTCATGTGGGAACCGGGGTACGATTTCAATGCGAAGGGTCACGGCAGCGGGCTTTTTGCCGGAGACAGGGATCTGATGGGGAATTCCGGCTATCGACCGGATGGAACGAACAGGTTCCTGGCGAGTCTCGAACCCCACGCGACAGAGCATCGATTGAATTTCTACGCGTACTATCCCGGGATGTACCAGGACTGCGTGGATCCCGAGGGCAGTTGCTGGGGCGATTCATTCCCCTGCCTGGACGACAACGGCGAAACCTTTTGCACCGAGCCGCAACATCGTCCGGGTCCGCTGCCTCCCGTGCTGGAAACCGGACGCTGGTATAACGTCGAAATGCTCATGGATGGAGGAACACCCTCGCCCGACGGGTCGGTCGCCGATGGAATCCTCGACCTATGGATCGACGGCATGGAATACGGCCCCTGGGACGACCTTTGGTACCGGTCCACGTCCGAATTGAAGTTGTCGATCCTGTATCTGCGCCTCTGGCATCACGGTGAGCACAGCGTCGAGGGGATCCTGCTGGATGAGGTGGCCGTAAGCACCGAGCGTATTGGAACAGCGACCGTTCCGGCCCAGGCCGGGAGCTGGGGATCGGTCAAGGGAATGTACCGGTAGGCCAAAACTTTTTCTGACCAAATAGGCACGTTCCCGGGGCAGGGGCTCTATTCCCCCCCCTCTTTCTGTCTAACCCGAATCCCGCGCAGCCTGGCCAAGAGTTCAAAGGACTCCTCATCCGCCTGGTCGAAATCAAAACGGTGCCAGTGCAGGGTCATGCGTTCAAAGCTTTCCTCGAGGGCGGCAAGGGCCGCGGGGTCTTTGCAATCGGCCTCGACCAGGCCCTTGTAACCCATGATGGCGTTGACCCGGCTCATCAGTTCGTCGGTCCGCGTAATGACGTCATCCTCGGCATCCTCATCGTGACACTTCTTGCACCGCTTCTTCACCTTTGACACGAACATGACGTCCATCTCCATGGAGCCGTGGCAGGACGCGCAATGGGGGGCGTCGCGCTCACCATTGAGGGCCTGGAAGTGACCGCTGCCCAGGAAGGCTTCGTACTGCGAATCGTGGCACGATCCACAGACGCCCGGGATGTTGTCCCGCATCACGCTCTCCCGCACGCCCTCATGGGCGGTGTCCTTGTCCGTTTCATCGGCATCGCCACCGTGGCAGTCGGCGCAACCCAGCCCTTCCAGGCCGTGGACCGAGGTTTCGTAACCCACGTGATAGTCGTAATGGGCCTTGTGCTTGACCTTGAAAACCGAGGTGTTGTGGCACTCCCGGCACTGGTCGGCAAGAGCGCCGTCGACCAGGGCGCCACAGGCCGCGAAGCAAAACAGCAGGGTGATGGTGGATTTGCTGAGCATGGTGGACCTCCCGAATCCGAGGATGACGTCCTGGATTCCGACTATAACATACCGGGTTTACAGTCGGATATCCGTATTCAAGTACCGACTTGCGGACCGGATGCCCGGCCATTTCCGCTGCCGGGACACCTCATAAGACCTTGAGAATGATAACCATAAATTAGGACCTCAATGTCCTGTTTTATTCTTGACGCCTGAAAATATAAATGCAAGACTAAAATTCCTACTGAAATGGTATCTGTTTGAAATGAGAAACAAATCAAAGGAAGGGCCATGTTCCGAGGAAAAACCCGATGGATGTCTGCGGTCTTGATTATGGGAATATTCCTCCTCATGGCTGGACCGGTTCAGGCCCAGGAAACCGGTGAGGAAATCTTCAACAGGATCTGCAAGGCCTGCCACACCATCGGCCAGGGCAAACTGGTCGGGCCCGACCTGGCCGGCGTCACCAAGCGCTACGACCCCGAGTGGATCATCCCCTTCGTGCAGTCCTCCCAGACGGTGATCAAGTCCGGCGACCCGGTCGCCGTGGGGCGCTTCGAGGAATTCAACAAGCTCATCATGCCGGACAATCCCATCAGTCGCAGCGAGGTCCTGTCGATCATCGCGTACATCGAAACCACCGCCGGCGACCCCTTGTCCGGTGACGAAGTTCGGCCCACGCCCCTGGACACGGCCACGGACGACGATCTGGCGCTGGGCGCAGCCCTCTTCCAGGGAACAACCCGACTGACGGGCGGGGGTCCGGCCTGCAACACCTGCCACCACGTGCATCAAGAGGATGTCATGGGCGGCGGCATACTGGCCAAGGATCTGACCAAGGTCGTCTCACGCATGCCCGCCCCCGGGGTGCAGGCCATTCTCGGCAGCCCTCCCTTCCCCGTCATGCAGCAGGCCTACGCGAATCATGATCTGACCGAAGACGAGATCTTCGCCCTGACCGCCTTTCTGCAGAAACTGGACCAGGAAAACGAGAAAGAGATCTACAGCACCTATGGAGCCCAGATCTTCGCCATGGGCGTCGTCGGGGCCATGGTCCTGATGGTGCTCTACGCCATGATCTGGATGAACCGCAAGAAGAAACGTGTTTACGGCGCGATCCATGACCGGCAGCTGAAATCCATCTAGCAACCCGACTCGGACGGGCCCGGTCCCGTGGGAATAAAACCTGAAAGACGGAAAGAGAAACATGAGCTGGATCCAGGACATCATTTCGCCCCAGACCCGCAAGTGGGAAGAGTTCTACCGCAACCGTTTCCAGCACGACAAGGTCGTGCGCAGCACCCACGGCGTAAACTGCACCGGGGGCTGCTCGTGGCAGATCCACGTCAAGGACGGCATCGTGGTCTGGGAGACCCAGCAACTGGATTACCCCTTGCTCGAGGGCGAACTGCCTCCCTACGAGCCCCGCGGCTGCCAGCGCGGCATCTCTTTTTCCTGGTATCTGTACAGCCCCCTGCGGATCAAGTATCCCCTGATCCGGGGCGCCCTGATCGACGCCTACCGCGCCGAAAAGGAAAAGACCGGTGACCCCCTGCAGGCCTGGGAAAACCTCCAGAACGACACCGAGAAACGAACCGCCTACCAGAAGGCCCGGGGCCGCGGCGGATTCCGGCGCATCCACTGGGAGGAGGTCATGGAACTGATGGCCGTGGCCAACATCCACACCGCCAAGAAGCACGGACCGGACCGGGTGATCGGTTTTTCGCCCATCCCGGCCATGTCCATGCTCAGCTACGCGGCGGGCGGCCGGTTTCTGCAGCTGTTCGGCGGCGTGAACCTGAGTTTCTACGACTGGTACTGCGATCTGCCCACGGCCTTCCCCGAGATCTGGGGCGAACAGACCGATGTCTGCGAAAGCGCCGACTGGTACAACGCCAAGATGATCGCGGACATGGGGGCCAACCTGAACATGACCCGGACCCCGGACTGCCATTTTTTCGCCGAATCAAGGCACAACGGCACCAAGTCGGTGGTCTTCTCGCCCGACTTTTCCATGGTCAGCAAGTATGCCGACCAGTGGGTGCCCCTGCACGCCGGCAGTGACGGCGCTTTCTGGATGGCTGTTTCCCACGTCATCCTGAACGAGTTCCACCACAAGACGCAGACTCCCTACTTCATCGACTACGTCAAGCGCTACACCGACAGTCCCTTCCTGGTGAAGCTGGAGAAGGATGGCGACGGGTATCAGGCGGGCCGTCTGTTGCGGGCGGACGAACTGCCCCAGTTCGCCAATGTGTCCAAGGGCGACTGGAAATTCGTCAACATCGATGCGAAAACCGGGGATTTCGTGGTTCCCAAGGGCAGTTCCGGTTCGCGCTGGGATGAAAAGCCCGGCAACTGGAACATGAAGTTCGAAAACGCCGTCGACGATGCGGCCTACGATCCGGTGCTCACCTTTCTCAAGGGCCACGACGCGGTCGTGCAAACCGAGTTCACCGAATACGGGCTGGACGAGAAGCAAATGCGCGGCGTGCCCGTCAAGTACGTGGAAACCGCCGAAGGAAGAGTTGCTGTCACCACGGTCTACGATCTGATCATGGCCCAGTACGGCGTGGGCCGGGGCCTGGAGGGCAATTACCCCGAAGATTATACCGACAAGGACGCCGCCTACACTCCGGCCTGGCAGGAAGTCTTCACCGGCGTGGACTCGAAGACGGTGATCCAGTTCGCCCGCGAGTGGGCCGGCACGGCCGAGGTCACCGGCGGCAAGTGCATGATCATCATCGGGGCGGGCATCAACCACTGGTATCACGCCAACCTGATGTACCGGGCCGGAGCCATGGCCCTGATGCTCTCCGGCTGCGTGGGCAAGAACGGCGGCGGGCTGAACCACTACGTGGGACAGGAAAAACTGGCGCCGATGGATTCGTGGAGCAATCTGGCCTTCGCCAAGGACTGGCAGGGCGGGGTGCGTCTGCAGCAGGCTCCGATCTGGCATTACATGAATACCTCCCAGTACCGCTACGACGGTGACTACACCAAGTACAACACGGTGCCCGACAACGAGATGACCAGGACCCACACCGCCGACCAGATCTTCAAGTCGGTGCGCAACGGCTGGATGCCGTTCTACCCCCAGTTCAAGCAGAATTCCCTGGACCTGACGAAGGAAGCGCAGGCAAACGGGGCGACCGACGACCAGGGCATCAAGGATTACGTGCTGAACAAGCTGAAGTCCAAGGAACTGGAATATTCGGTGGGCGATCCGGAAGCCCCGGAAAACCACCCGCGCGTCTGGTATATCTGGCGCGGCAACGCCATCGTCGGCAGCATGAAGGGCACCGAGTACTGCCTGAAGCACTACCTCGGAGCGCATTCGAACATCAATGCCCTGGACAGCGAGGAGCACACCAAGGAAGTGGCCTGGCCCGCCAAGGCGGCCGAAGGCAAGATGGACCTCGTGGTCGACCTGAACTTCCGCATGGATTCATCGGCCTTGTACTCGGACATCGTTCTGCCGGCGGCCAGCTGGTACGAGAAGGCCGATCTTAACAGCACGGACATGCACTCGTTCATCCATCCCTTGTCCGCGGCCATCGCCCCGGTGTGGGAAGCCAAGAGCGACTGGGAGATCTTCCGCAACCTGGCCAAGGCCACCAGCGAGATCGCCAAGAAGTACCTGCCCGAGCCGCAGAAGGACATCATCACCGCGCCCATCGCCCACGATTCGGTCGGTGAGATCAGCCAGGCCAATGTCAAGGACTGGTACAAGGGCGAATGCGAGGCCATACCGGGCAAGACCATGCACAACCTGGGCGTGGTGGAGCGCGATTACACCAAGCTCTACGAAAAATTCTGCGCCCTGGGCGAAAACGTGAAGACCGGCGGTCTGGGCGCCCACGGCAACCATTACATGTGCGAGGGGGAGTACGATGAGATGATCGACTCGCCGCATTTCCCGGTGGAAAAGGTTGACGGCAAAGTCTATCCCTCCATCAAGGAGGACGAGTCGGCGGCCAACGCGGTGCTGCACCTGTCGTCCTTGACCAACGGAGCGCTGACGGCCCGGGCCTACAAGAACGCCGAGAAGAAAACCGGCCTGAGCCTGGCCGATCTGGGCGCCGGCAGCGCCGACGTGCGCATCAGCTACGCCGACCTGCAGGCCCAGACCCGGCGCTATAACAACTCGCCGCTGTGGTCGGGCCTGATGCACGACGGCCGGGCCTACGCCGCCTACACCTACAACGTCGAAAGGCTGGTGCCCTGGCGCACCCTGACCGGGCGGCAGCACTTCTACCTGGATCACGAGATGTACATCGCCTACGGCGAGCATCTGCCCACCTACAAACCTTCGCCCAAGCCCGAAGCCTACGGGGATCTCAAGGAGACCCTGAAGGAAGGCAAGGCCAAGGTGTTGAACGTGCTCACGCCCCACGGCAAGTGGCACATCCACTCCACCTACGGCGACACCCTGCGGATGCAGACGCTGAGCCGAGGCTGCGAGCCCTGCTGGCTGAGCGAAGCCGACGCCGAGGAACTGGGCATCAAGGACAACGACCACGTCGAGGTCTACAACGATCACGGGATCTACTGCACCCGGGCGGTGGTCAGCTCCCGCATTCCCAAAGGGGTGTGCATCGTCTACCACGTGCCCGAAAGGACCCTGGGAATTCCCAAGACCACCCAGCGCGGCCGCAAGCGCGGGGGCGGGCACAACAGCATGACGCGGGTGCACCTGAAGCCCAACTATCTTTGCGGGGGGTACGGACAGTTCTCCTACCACTTCAACTACTGGGGGCCCATCGCGTCCAATCGCGATTCCCACGTCACGGTCAAGAAGATGGACAAGGTCGTCTATTAGCAAGGTCGTCTGCTGGATAGCGACGCGAAAACACGCTCATAAGAAGGGTCGGCATGGATATACGCTCACAGATTTCAATGGTCTTCCACCTGGACAAGTGCCTCGGCTGCCACACTTGTTCGATCGCCTGCAAGAACATCTGGACCGATCGCAAGGGCGCCGAATACATGTGGTGGAACAACGTCGAGACCAAACCCGGCACCGGGTATCCCGGCAAGTGGGAGGACCAGACCAACTACAACGGCGGCTGGGTCCTTAAGGACGGCAAGCTGAAGCTGCGCGCGGCGGGCAAGAAGAAGGGCCTGCTGAACATCTTCCACAACCCGAATCTGCCGGTCATCGACGACTACTACGAGCCGTGGACCTACAAGTACCTGGACCTTATCCAGGCGCCGGCGGCCGACGACCAGATTACCGCGCGGCCCGTTTCCCTGATCACGGGCAAGCCCATGGACATCAAGGGCGGGCCCAACTGGGACGACGACCTGAGCGGCACCCCCGACTACGCGCGCAAGGACCCCAACCTCGAAAACCTGACGCAGGCCGAGCAGGCGGCCATGTTCGAACTGGAGCGGATGGCCTTTTTCTACCTGCCGCGCATGTGCAACCACTGCCTTAATCCCGCCTGCGTGGCGTCCTGTCCTTCGGGAGCCATCTACAAGCGCGGCGAGGACGGCATCGTCCTGGTCAACCAGGAAGTCTGCCGGGCCTGGCGCATGTGTGTCTCGGCCTGCCCCTACAAGAAGGTCTATTTCAACTGGAACACGGGCAAATCCGAGAAGTGCATCCTGTGCTATCCCCGTGTCGAGTCCGACCAGGCGCCGGCCTGCATGCACTCGTGCGTGGGCCGGATCAGGTATCTGGGCGTGGTCCTGTACGACGCCGACAAGATCCAGACCGCGGCCTCGTCCGCGGAAGGCGACCTGGTGGACAACCAGCTGGACTGCCTGCTGGATCCCCATGACCCCGAGGTCATTGCCGCGGCCAAGGCCAACGGCATCGCCGATACGACCATCGATGCGGCCCAGAAATCGCCCACCTACAGCTTCGTCAAGGAGTGGGGGCTGGCCCTGCCCCTGCATCCGGAGTTCCGGACCATGCCGATGCTGTTCTACGTGCCGCCCCTGCTGCCGGTCATGGCCTCGCTGGCCAAGGTCAACCACGACGAGCGCGGCAAGAACCTGAACCCCATCGCCAAGCACTGGACGGACAACTGGCTTTACGACACCAGCACCGAGGAACTGTGGGGCACCCTGGAACAGTCCCGGTTTCCCCTGAAATACATGGCCAACCTGTTCACCGCCGGCGACGAACAGAAGATGGCCGGTCCGTTGAAGAAACTCATGGCCGTGCGCATCTACCGCCGCTGGAAAACGGTGGGCGACGTCACCGAGGGAAAGGCCCGGCAGGCCCTGGCCGACACGGGTCTGACCGAAGAGATGGCCGAGGATATCTACGCCATGACTTCGCTGCCCAAGATGAACCAGCGGGTCGTGATTCCACCGGCCCACCGCGAACACGCCATCGAGATGCTGGACAACACCGGCGATGCCAAGGGCAGCATCGGGTTCGGCACCCTGAACTCGCCGCAGAGGGGGAACTAGGCCATGGAGCGGGAAATCTACCGCATGTTCGCCGCGGTCTTCGAGTACCCGGGACAGGATTATCCGGACCGGGTCCACCGCGTGGTCCGGGCCCTGAACGAAACCTATCCCGAGGCCGGCACCGAACTGCAGGGCTATTACGACCACCTGCCCCACCACGACCATCCGGAGCCCCGGAAGGCCATGGAGGAGATCTTCACCCGCACCTTCGACGTCCAGGCCATCACGACCCTGGACCTGGGTTACGTGGTTTTCGGGGATGACTACAAACGGGGCGAGCTGCTGGTTAACCTCAGCCGCGAACACAAGGCCGCCGGGACCGATTGCGGCGACGAGCTGGCCGATCATCTGGCGAATCTGCTGCAGCTGATCGCCGCCCACGAGGACCGGGCCATGATGGCCGAGCTGGTGGAACTGATCGTGGGACCGGCCCTGCGCCAGATGGTGGGCGAGTTCGATCCTGCGCGGGTGGCGCAGAAGGAAAAGATGTACGTCAAGCACCACAAGACCCTGATCGAAACCGCCCGGGACCGCAACAGTATCTACCAGAGAGCTTTACGCGCGGTGTATCTGGTGCTGCAGACCGACTTCGGGTTGCCCGACGTGACCGCCTCGAGCGGGCCGGTCATGGATTTCCTGGAGACGTTGAACAAGGAACTGGAAATCGAAAAAGACGAAGGCGTGCCCCTGGGGGGCTGCCAGTCCGACGGGGCCGAGCCCCCAGTCCAAAGGATGCCTGGATCATGCTGAACAATTTCCTCTTTGTCGGTTTTCCCTACATCGCCCTGGCGGTATTCCTGGTCGGGACGATCTACAAGTACCGTTCCCTGAAATTCCAGTATTCCTCCCTGTCGTCCCAGTTCCTGGAGGGCAACAAACTGTTCTGGGGCATCATTCCCTTCCACTGGGGAATATCGGTGCTTTTCCTCGGCCATCTGACGGCCTTCCTGGTGCCGCGCGGCATTCTGGCGTGGAACAGCCAACCGGTCCGCCTGCTCATCCTCGAGGCGACGGCCTTCGCTTTCGCCGTGAGCGTGTTCGTGGGGTTGCTCGCCCTGCTGCATCGCCGGATGACGAACGACCGCCTCAAGATGGTGACCAACCGCATGGACCTGGTCATCGAATGGCTGCTGCTGGTGCAGATCGTCCTGGGCGCCTGGACCGCCCTGGGGTACCGCTGGGGCTCGTCCTGGTTCGCGACGGATCTGTCGCCCTACCTGTGGTCCATCTTCAAGTTCGGGCCCAGCACCGGGGCCGTCGAGGCGCTGCCGTGGATCGTCAAGCTGCACATCCTGGGCGCCTTCCTGATCCTGGCGGTCTTCCCGTTCACCCGCCTGGTGCATTTCCTGGTCGCGCCCTTCCACTACATGTGGCGGCCCTACCAGCGGGTCATCTGGAACTGGGACCGGCGCACGGTGCGGCGGCCGGACAGCGTGTGGAATCAACACCCGCCCCGCAACAACTGACCTGCGGCGGGCAGGCCAAATAGATAGGCGCATGGAGCTTCTTTAAAGGGGAATCCGGAAAGATGGATGTAAAAAACAAGGCAACCCACATCAACCTGTTCAGCCTGGGAACGCCGCAGATGCGGGCCTTTCACATGTCCTGGTTCGCGTTTTTCCTGTGCTTCTTCGCCTGGTTCGGCATCGCGCCCTTGATGGCGGTCGTCCGCGAGGAACTCCAGCTGACCAAGGGGCAGATCGGCAACACCATCATCGCCTCGGTCTCGATCACCATCGTGGCCCGGCTGGTCATCGGGTGGTTGTGCGACAAGATCGGGCCACGACTGTCCTACACCATCCTGTTGCTGGTGGGATCGATCCCGGTGATGGCCATCGGCTTCGCCAACGACTACACCTCGTTCATGCTGTTCCGGCTGGGAATCGGGGTCATCGGGGCGTCGTTCGTGATCACCCAGTACCACACCTCGGTGATGTTCGCGCCCAATGTGGTCGGAACCGCCAACGCCACCTCGGCGGGCTGGGGTAACCTGGGCGGTGGGGTGACCCAGATGGTCATGCCCCTGGTTTTCGCCGCCTTCATCGGCCTGGGCTTCACCGATTTCTGGAGCTGGCGCCTGTCCATGGTGGTCGCCGGCGCGGTCTGTTTCCTGACCGGCATCGCCTACTACTTCTTTACCACCGACCTGCCGGACGGCAACTTCAAGGAACTGCGGGCCAAGGGCGAGATCCGCAGCTCGGAGAAAACCAACAACACCTTCTGGCTGGCTGCCAGGGACCGCCGGGTCTGGGCCCTGTTCGTGATCTACGCCGCCTGTTTTGGGGTTGAGCTGACGATCAACAACATCGCGGCCCTCTACTACATGGATTACTTCGATCTGGGACTGAAGACGGCCGGCCTGGTGGCGGGCCTGTTCGGTCTGATGAACATCTTCGCCCGCACCACCGGCGGCATCATCGGTGACCGCTTCGGCCAGAAGTGGGGGCTGAAGGGCCGGGTCAAGTGGCTGTTCATCGCCCTGTTCATCGAGAGTATCGCCCTGATCCTTTTTTCGCGGATGGCGGTCCTGCCGGTGGCCATCGGCACCATGATCGTCTTCAGCCTGTTCGTGCAGATGTCCGAGGGGGCCACCTACTCGGTTGTTCCCTTCATCAATAAGAAGGCCCTGGGTTCGGTGGCGGGCATCGTCGGCGCCGGAGGCAACATGGGCGCCGTGGCGGCGGGATTCCTGTTCCGGTCCGAAGCCCTGTCCTGGCCGCAGGCCCTGCTGATCCTGGGCGGCGGCGTCATGGTCTGTTCCTTCTTCACCCTGCTGGTGACCTTTTCGCCCGAGGCGGAAGCCGCCGCGGGCGAGGAGCACCGCCGGGCCATGGCCGACCGGCTCGAAAAAGCCGCGGCACGCAGGCCCCGCCGTCTGGTGCCGGCCTTCCCGACAACCGTCATGGGCGCCGGGCCCATGGATCTGCTGCGGATCTTCCTGGGTGTGGCCCTGGCCATCAAGGGCATCTATTTCATCATGAACATGCAGGTGGTCGAGGCGCAGCTGGGCGAGGGATTCGGCCAGATGCAGAACGTCATCGCCTGGTTCGTGGTGCTGGCCAACGCCGTGGGCGGAGTCAGCCTGGCCCTGGGATTCGTGACCCGCATTGCCGCGGCGCTCAACGTCGTGGTTCTGGCCGGAGCCGTGGTTTTCGTGCACTCGGCCGAGGGCCTGTTCGGGGCCAGCCAGGACATGCAGTTCGCCATCTTCGTGCTGTTCGCCCTGGTTCTGCTCGTGTGGCGGGGTTCGGGCGAATTCACGATGGACCGACTGGTCAGGCCGGGCCAGGTGAAGGTGGCCGGCGGAGCGCAGACAGAAGTTTGATCAGATCATTCTAATCCGAAGCAGGGAGTTGATCTCATGCCCGCGAACATCGAGAAATGGGAAGTCGAAGACGAGAGTTTCTGGGAGACGACGGGAAAATCCATCGCCAACCGGAACCTGTGGATCTCCATCCCGAGTCTGCTGTGCGGATTCGCGGTCTGGCTCTACTGGGGCATCATCACGGTGCAGATGATCAACCTGGGCTATCCATTCGCCAAGACGGACCTCTTTACGCTGTCGGCCATCGCGGGACTGACCGGAGCCACCCTGCGGATCCCCAGCACCTTCTTCATCCGGATCGCCGGCGGCCGCAACACCATCTTCTTCACCACCGCGTTGCTGATGCTGCCGGCGATCGGTACGGGCATCGCCCTGCAGGACAGGAACACCCCTCTGTGGGTCTACCAGATCCTCGCCCTGCTGTCGGGCTTCGGCGGGGGCAACTTCGCCTCTTCCATGTCCAACATCAGTTTCTTCTTTCCCAAGCGGGTGCAGGGCACTTCGTTGGGTCTGAACGCGGGACTGGGCAACTTCGGCGTCACCACCATGCAGATCCTGGTGCCCCTGGTCATGACCTTCGGTCTGTTCGGCGGCAAGTCGATGACCCTGATCAACACCAGCGGCACGTTGATCGGCAAGATTCCCGCCGGCACCGAAACCTATATCCACAATTCGGGCTTTGTCTGGTTGATCTTTCTGGTCCCGTTGGCGTTTGCCGGCTGGTTCGGGATGAACAACATCGTCAACGACCGGGTGACGCCCAAACCCGGCAACCCGCTGGCGGCCTTTACCCGGATCACCGGTCTGCTGCTGATCGGTTTCGTTACGGCGGCGGGCGGCCTGTACCTGCTGCTTCCCAAACCCACGGGGCTGGGCCTGCTCAGCAAGTGGATCGTGCTGCCGCTGGTCATCGCGGCCACCGTCCTGCTGATGCGTTACCTGACGCGCGGCGAGCTGCAGGCCAACCTGATCCGGCAGTACAAGATCTTCGACAACAAGCACACCTGGGCCATGACCATCATCTACACCATGACCTTCGGCTCGTTCATCGGCTACTCGGCGGCCTTTCCTTTGGCCATCAAGGTGATTTTCGGGTTCACGCACGTTCCCGGTCCCGACGGCAGCCTGGTCCACGACGCGGTCAACCCCAACGGTCCCAGCGCCCTGATGTTCGCCTGGATGGGACCCTTCATCGGCGCGTTGATCCGGCCGTTGGGCGGTTGGGTCTCCGACAAGGTCGGGGGCGCCAAGGTGACCCAGCTGGTATCCATCGTAATGATCGCCTCCGCTTTCGGTGTGGCCTACTTCATGTCCGCGGCCTACCGGTCCGCCACACCCGAGGAATACTTCTGGCCCTTCTTCGGTCTGTTCATCTTGTTGTTCACGGCGACCGGTGTGGGCAACGGTTCGACCTTCCGGACCATCGCCATGGTCTTCAACGAGGAACAGGCCGGTCCGGTCCTGGGCTGGACCTCGGCCGTGGCCGCCTACGGGGCCTTCATCATCCCGAAGGTGTTCGGTGAGCAGATCAAGGCCACCACGCCGGAGTACGCGCTGTACGGGTTCGCGATCTTCTACTTCGTGTGCCTGGTGCTGAACTGGTGGTTCTACATGAGGCCGGGGGCCTACATCAAGAATCCCTGATTTCGGTTTCACTTACCGGGGATATCTCCAGACCCCGCGCGGCCCGTATTGGACGGACGCGCGGGGTTTCTGGTATGGTGGTGGTAAGGAGGCGATATGCGGTTGTTTTTCTTGTTCTTTATGCTGCCCTTGATCCTGGTTGCAGGCTGCCATGACTACTCTTCTGCACCCATGATTCCGCAGGATGATGCCGTCAATCCGAATTCAGAAATAATGCCCGAAAATGATGAGGTGGTCACCCTTAACCTACCGACGGTTCCAGAAGTGACCTGGTTCGACGCGGTCCCCGCTCATACCAGGTACGGTGAAACGATTAGAATGAGAGCCAGGGTCCAGGAAGCCAACAGGCGAGGCGACAGTCCCGGGGAAGTCGGCTTTTTTGATGGGGAAATCCACCTGGCCACAGTACCGATCGATGCCGAAAATGGGGCTGTTTTTGAAATTTCGACACTGGAGCCGTGCCGGCACCTTCTTTCTGCCAGGTATGTTGGTATTGACAGTTTGGGGAACACTTACGTCAGCGAAAAGAGCTTCGTGGCCATTGTTACCAATGACGCCGAAAACGCTCGTTCTGAGGGATACTGGCAGCATCAGTGCAGCGGTTTCAGCAGTGCTGAAATCGACATTGAAACCATGGAATGCTACTTGTCCATCGTCGGTGAAGCAAGTGGGGTATTCAGCGAAATCCACGATGTCACGACGATATCCTCAACGTACGAAGTGCTTTTTATGGGAGGAAACAAGGGCTCAGCCCTGGAACAATTCGACCGGGAGTTGCTTGTGGCATGGTTGAACTATGCCAATGGGGCGTTCGGATATGGGGAGCTGCTCTGTGCGAACAAGGATTGCACAAGGAAAATGCACTTTTTCTCTGTAATGATGGATATCGAATTGTTCCGTTTGAAGTCCAACGCCACAAAAAAAGAAATAAAGGATGTGATGCAGATCCTGCACCACCTTAATAACATGGTCGCACCCACAACGGACCGGATGAGGTAACCCTGAAAGGCACTCAGTTGTCGATGTGGCAGGCCGTGCAGATGGCGTTCTGATCCCCGTTGGCCCGGCGCAGGAAATATTCCCCGCCAAAACTCTTCCAACCCGCCCGGTGCACCGAGTGGCAGGTTTCACAGACCATGAGGTTCTCCGTGGCCAGCGGCCAGTCGTACCCGGGGAAGGCGTCTTCGTTGATCTGGTTTGCCCAGGGCAAGGGGGGTGTCAGGCCGCTGTTCATGTTCGGGTCGACGGGTATTCCCGTGAAGTGGGTGTTGGCGCCGACCCCGGGGGCACCCGAACCGTCGTGGCAGGCCACGCAGAAGGCCGAGTTCGTGTTGTCGCTGACCAGGATATAGCCGTAGTCCACCGCTTCGGGATCGTGGACGTCGTGACACTTGTCACAACCGCCGACGGGGAAGGTCCCGCCCACCGAAACCGTCGGGTGCTGGAACTCCGTACCATCGATGGTGGCTTCCTCATAGTCGAAAACGTCGTTGGCGGCCATTCCGCCGGTACCGGGAACCGCTTCGGCCGGTGCGTTGCCGTTGTGGCAGGAAATGCAGAAGGTCCCGTAATAGGATCCGTTATGCTGGTCGGCCAGTAGAATGGGGTTCGTCAACCCGGCGAAATTCTGGGTCTGGGGCGTGGCTCCGTGAACGGAGTGGCACTTGTTGCAGGTAAAAAGAGTGTTGGTGAAATGGGTGCTGCCCGCCGTATGGTCGCCCAGGGCGCCGGCGCCGGCGAACGGCGTGGCGTCGTGGCAGGTCTCGCAATAGGTGCTGTTGGTCATATCGACCACCACGAATTTGCCGGTCCCGTTGGGATTTTGCGTATGGACGTTGTGGCAGGCCCCGTCGCCGGAACAATCGGTCCCCACGGAAAGATGCTGCTCCGAGGTGAGATCGAATGCGGTGGTGGTTCCCACGGTGGTGATGGAGCCGTCGTGGCAGGTGTAGCAGAGGTCGGCGATACCGGAAAAGGTTCCCGAGGGCAGGGTGGCCCACAGCTTGTCGCCCTGGGCGTTGTGGGGCAGGTGGCAGGCCACGCAGAGATCCTGCCCGCTGCCGGTCAGATCGTGATCCGAACCTACCACGCCCGCCGGCGCGGGCCCGGTCACCAGAAGAAGAAAAAAACAGGCTGTTGCCGATCCGAAGAAGTACTTCCGCCCCATCATCCATCCCCTCCAGGATATCCCTATACGGATCAAGCGGTTTTCGAGCTTTATCTTGCGTAATCCTTGCCAATTATAGGACACTGGAAACGAGAATCCAAAATCAAACCACTCGAATCGGCTTTCCCTCCCTCGAAGGTCTAATTTAGGGTATCACATGTTTTTACTAGGAGTTGCCGATATCCTGTTGTAATATTGACAGGGACTTTGACACACAGGAGGCTGGCCTTGACCGACAAGAACGAGAAACCCCGCCGCAGGAAACGTCTACCCGCATCCTACTACAACGCAATTTCACTGGTCGGTGCCGCGATCGCCGCCATCAGTCTGAGTCTGATCTTCTTCATGATGGCGCTGGAGTACTTCGGGGACGGCCATAATCCCTACGTGGGCGTCATCGCGTTTCTGATCCTGCCCGCTTTCCTGGTCCTGGGTCTGGCCATCGCTGCGGTCGGTGTGATTCGCCAGCAACGCCGGCGCCGGTTGGGACTGCCCAGCACCGAACAGCTGCCCCAGATAGACTTCAACAACCCGACCCACTTCCGGGCCACCGTCCTGGTGGGTGGGGGCTTTCTCATCTTTCTGGCCCTGACGGGATTCGGCAGCTACCAGGCCTTCGAGTACACCGAGAGCGATGCTTTCTGCGGCACAGTCTGCCATGTGGAGATGAAGCCGGAATACACCGCCTATTCGGTGTCGCCCCACGCGCGGGTAGGTTGCGTGAAATGTCATATCGGCTCGGGAGCCGAGTGGTTCGTGAAGGCCAAGATCTCGGGACTGTACCAGGTCTACGCCGTGTTGTTCGACAAGGTGCCGCGTCCTATCGAGACGCCCATCAAGAACCTGCGTCCCTCGCGCGACACCTGCGAGCAGTGCCACTGGCCGGCCCACTTCTACAACGAGAAGCTGGTGGTGCACGACTACTTCGGCTACGAAGAGGACAACACCCACTGGAAGCTGCACCTGCTGATGAAAATCGGCGGCGGCGGCGAGGACGGTCCGGCCAAGGGCATCCACTGGCACATGAACATCAACAACACGATCGAATACGTGGCCACGGACGAAAAGCGGCTGGACATTCCCTGGGTCAGATCCATCGCACCGGACGGCACCGAGAAGATCTTCCGCAACGTCGATTCCGATTTCTCGGACGAGGACGTCGCCGGACACGAAACGCGCAAGATGGACTGTATCGATTGCCATAACCGTCCGACCCACCATTACAATCCGCCGGCCAGGCTGGTCAACCGGGCCATGTCGCTGGAGCAGGTCAGCCAGGACCTACCGGAAATCAAAATGCTGCTGGTCGAGTTGATGAGCGAGGAATACGAATCCAACGAGGAGGCTCTGGCGGCCATCGAAGAGGGCGTGAACCAGCACTACGCGGAGGACTACCCGGAACTGGTGGAGAGCCGCGCGGACGACATCGCCAAGGCCATCACGGTGGCCCAGCGCCTGTTCTCGACCAACATCTTCCCGGAGATGAAGGTCAACTGGCGCGAATTTCCCGACCACATCGGGCACCTGACCACGCCGGGATGTTTCCGCTGCCACGACGGGCTGCACCAGACCGATGACGGCGAGGTGCTGTCGCGGGATTGCAACATTTGCCACACCATCGTGGCGCAGGAAAGAAAATCCGGGGAAACACTCGTATCTTTGGACAGTGTGGAGTATGTGCATCCCGAGGATATCGACGGGGAGTGGAAAGAAACCAACTGCTCCGAATGCCATGGGGAGTAGGGCGTGGTTTTTCTGATCTGACCTGATACGCCCCGGATACAGGAACGGCGGGCAGCGACATCGTGTCGCTGCCCGCCTTGGCATTCCGGCCCCTCCCGCCGTCCGTGGCTCCGGAGCCTCCATGACATCCTGTATCCGGGGCGTATCAGGTCAGACCAGAAAAATCACGCCCTGCACCTGATGGTGCGGAATCAGTCGGAGTCCTTAGCCTCCTCGTCGTCATTCTCGTCACCATCATCTTCATCATCGCCAGCGTCATCGTGGCGGTTCTCCATGGCTTCCAGTTCCTGAACAGCCTTGACGAAACGCTTCACGGCGGGCATGTCCATGGTCCAGTCCAGGCCGTAGGCGGCGCCCTCGATGGTTGAAGTTGCGGTGAAGGGGATGGGATTGCCCTCGATGGTGGCGTATTCCTCGTCCTCGAGTTCCTCCATCCATTCGGTGATCCAGGACAGGATGGCCATCAGGTCGCCGGTGACCACCTGTTGGCAGGCGGGGCCCGCCTTGGTCGCCGCGGCGGCCGTCGGGGGATGGGCCGCGCCGCGCCGCTGGCCGGCCAGCTGGATCATGTGGGCCAGGTTGGAGGGGTCCTTGTCGGCGCTGAGGATCAGGTAGTCGCCCCTGACGGCCAGGTTGAGGTTGGGCGTGACCTTGCGCAAAAAGGCGATCATCTGATCGGCCTGCAGGCGGCCCGTGCCGCCCGGTTTGGGGTTCGCCGGTTGGGGCGATAGCCCGGCCATTTTTTCGAGGTCGTAGTCGATGGTCCAGCTGCGGACCTCGGTACCCGCCACCTTGCCGGTCGGCATTTTCTTCATCTTGACGCCGATGTCGAGGGCGGACAGTCCCTCGAACAGGGCGGCGAAACGTTCGAGACTCACGGCGGCGTCCGCGCATTCCATGACAATGTTGGCGGACATGCTGGCGGCGGACATCCTGATGGAAGCGGCCAGCGGGTTGGCGAACAGATCGACGGAGTCCAGGTAGGACTCGACCCAGGTGCGGTAGGCGGCGGCCTGCTCCGGCGGCAGATCCGCGATCTGCTTTTCGGCGCTCACGAGGTAGAAATCCCGGAACACCTCGAACTGGCGTGTCTGGTCCAGGGCCATGGTCTGGATGATGTTGCCGCCCGGGGGCAACAGCCGCGTCAACTGGAGCGCGTGTTCGAATTCCGGTTGGGGTCCGGGGTCCAGGGGGCTGCCCGGCTGGACCGAGAACCCGGAATGCAGGGTCAGTTCCTCGCCGTCGCTGGCAAAGGCCAGATCGAAGCGGCGGGCTGACGCCATGACCAAGTGGGCCAGGTCCTGCATGGCGGCCACTTCCTCGGGGCTCATCTGCTGAGGGTGGGGCCCCGCTTCGATCGCCTGGGAATCGGGCAGCGCCGGAGCATTGGCCATGGCTCCCAGTCCCATTTCAACCAGGGGACGGTAGGCCTCGAGGACAGTCCCCAGGTTGAGACTGGCCGAAATAAAACCCGGGCTCAGCCCGAGGGCGAGATCCGGTATCTCAACCGCCGGGACGATAAGGGAACCGGTGGAAAAAGCCAGGTATTCGCCTTCAATGAGATAGGTGACTTCCTCCTCTTCCATGACCGTTTCAATGGATGTCCCGGGACGCTCGATGATCGGCACGATGAAAAGGAAGTCCGGGTCCTGTCCACCCATCAGGTCGGGCACCCCCACCACCATGGCCAAAGGCCGGTCCAGGTCGGCGAATTCCGCCAGATGGGGCATTTCCCTGCTCAGTTCCCCGACCAGGTCGATCCGTTCGCCGGGTTCGTCACGGAACATCTCCTCGATGGCCTGCCACTGGCGGTCCAG
>JBDLKA010000068.1:0-18898 GCA_039714075.1 Candidatus Krumholzibacteriota bacterium
TCCCTGCGGTACTGGATCTACTGGTTCCACACCGTCAGCGGCGTCAGCGGAAACGAGTACGTGCACTGGGCGCAGGCCACGCTGAATCCGCGCATCTACAAGAAGTGGGGGCTGGGGTTGGATTACACCTACTACCTGAGGAATTCCTACTTCCACGAGTATCCGGAGTCGCATTTGAAGAACATCGAACTGCGGACCTTCGTGTCTTACCGGTTCTAGAAGGAGGCCCTGTCTTGAGTCTTCGCCGCATCGTTTCGCTGTCCCTGTTCCTGTCCATCGCCATGATGCTGACCACCAGCATCATCCTGTACATCGTTCCCCAGGGCCGGGTGGCCTACTGGGGCGACTGGACACTGTGGGGTTTGAGCAAGACCCAATGGGGCAATCTGCACATCAATGCGGGCTTTCTGATGCTCATCGCCGGGTTTTTGCATCTCTATTACAACTGGCGGCCGGTGACAAGCTACATGAAGAACAAGGCCCGGGACTTCAAGCTGTTCACCCCGAACTTCAACGCGGCCCTGGCCGTGATGGCGGTCGTGGCGGTGCTGACCCTGATGGAAGTTCCACCCCTTGTGTGGATCCAGGATCTGGGCGCGTCCATCAAGGATGGCGCCGCGTTGAAGATGGGCGAGCCGCCCTACGGACACGCCGAGGAATCCGGGTTCCGGGTATTCATCCGCAACGTCGGGTTGGACAAGGATGTGGCGAAAGCCAATCTGGAAGCCGCAGGTATTGAGATCACGGATCCCGAAATTTCCATTCTCGATCTGGCCCACGACAACGGCCTGTCGCCCCAGGCCCTGTTCGAAGTCATGAAGGGTCCGGAAGACCAGAGGCCCACGGGGCCGAAGCCCATCCCGACCTCGATGCCCATGGGATCGGGCAAACTCACCCTGGAAGCATTTTGCGGCGAGTACAACCGCGATGTCGCCGAAGCGGTGAAGATCCTGGAGGCCGCCGGTGTGAAGGCCGATCCGCAGCGTTCCCTGAAGGACATCGCCGCGGATAGCGGGAGGGAAGCGCTGGACCTGCTGGATATTCTTCGCCTGGGGTATGGCGAAAGCCAATAATGGGCGCGGTGTCGGGAATTGATTAGGTTGCCAACGGCTTCATGTTTGACAATAAATATACTGTCAAAAGCGCCATGAAGGCCGATTGAAAATCTTAACACATTGAAAACAAACAAAATAGCTTAAAAAAGTGTCCCCGGGGGCACTTTTTAGAGATAACTTATTGATAACAAATAGATTAATAATCTGAAGTCCAAGCTGAGAAATTGCCGTAGCGGGATTACAGGCCAAGCAAAATTTCAGAGGCACAACCAATTGATCACGGACCGTGCGGCTCGAGATCCGGCAACTCCTCCTTGTCCCTGACATACCGGTCCAGCCAGTGGCGGATCTCCCCGTAGGCCTCGGCCCGGAATTCCGACAGCCCGTGGTCGGCCCCCTCGTACATGATGAAACGGTAGGGCCGGCGCAGTTCAAACAAAGCCTCGGCCATGCGCATCGACCCGGTGGGATGCACCCGCCAGTCCGCCGTGCCGTGCAGCAATAGAATCGGCGTGGTGGGACAGAGTTTTTCAGGCCATTCGACGGGCGACCGGGCGGACATCGCCTCTTCCTTCACGTTCCAGTAGTCGGGAACCAGTTCGGCATAGACGAAGGTCTCCATGTCGGGGCGGTCGGCGATGGTCAGCCGGCTGTCCGAAACCCCGGCCACGATGGCGGCTGCGCGCAGACGGTCGGTCCCGGCCAGGGCGAGGTAGGTCATCAGGCCGCCGCGGCTGAAGCCGGTCATGCCGATCCGGTCGGCGTCGGCCTCCTTGTCGAGGGATTCCAACAAGGGGATGAGATTGAGCACATCGGCCACTTCAGCGCCCCCGAATTCCTCGATTCCCTCGGTTCCGCCCCCGTTACCCCGGTACTGACTGGCGACCACCACGTAACCCCAGCTCGCGAACCTGGCCAACCGCAGGGCGACCCGGCGCGGCGAGTTGGCGCCGAATTCCCGGTTGCCGCCCCGGTTGTAGATGAGGCAGGGATGAGGGCCGGGCGTTTTCGGGGTGATGATGTGACCGGCGACCCGCAGCCCGTCGCTGATGTAGACGATCTCGTCGATGTCCACCGAATCGAGAAAGGCGTACTCGGCCAGGGGGGATCCGCCGGGTTCCAGCAACTCGGCCGGAATCGCCATGGGCCGCCGGTCGATCAGTTGGCCGTCGTCCAGGGGTTTGGGTATCATCAATTCGGCGCGGTCCAGAACCCGACCGGCCAGGACGGTCTGGTGGATGTCCTTCAAGTTCCCGACATCCACGCGGGGATCCGAACCGAGCAGCACCAGGTCGGCCCGTTTGCCCGGGGCGACGGCGCCGATTTCATTCCAGCCGAATACTTCCGCGGGATTGCTGGTCGCCGCGGCCAAGGCCTGTCGCGGACTGTGGCCCACCGCGACCAACGCTTCCAGTTCGTGATGCAGGGAGATGCCGGGCATGGTGCCCCAGACGTCGGCCCCGCTGCCGGCGAGATAGGTGCAACCCGCGGCGAAATAGCCGCTGTCCAGAAGGATTTCCGCCTGGGCGATGGTACGGTAGGCTTCTGCCTTGTCCGGGGCGTAGGTGTGCTCGCCGGTTTCCTTGTCGGCCGGCCAGTGGATGTCGCGCTCATCGAGGATGGCCGCAACGGGTCCGTCCCAGGGGTTGGCGTGGCCCGGGCGGTCCAGGTAACCCAGGCTGAGGGTGGGGATGAGGGCCGTTCCGTTCCTGGCGATTTCGGATCCGTATGCGCGTACTGCCTCGGTATCGAGGGCCAGGTCCCGCAGTATCTGGTAATACCGCCATTTGGGGCTGTCGAGATCATCACTGAAAGGTTCGTCGTCGATACCCTGTCTTAATTCCTCCGACGCCAGACCCAGCGAGTAGCGGGTGGTGTGCACGAAGGCGTCCACGCCCATCGCCGCCGCGTCCACGTATTTCGTGCGGGCGAGCTCGCCGATCACCGGCATTCCCAATTCATGGGCACGCTTCACAACCGCCGGCATCTGCGAGGGATCCACACGGTACATCACCAGCAAAACATCAACACCGCGTGCTTTTTCCGCCTCGACGGAAGCCAGCAGATCGGGCAGGGGCGCGGCCTCGTAGCCCACTTCCCCCAACAAACGAATGTCGGGCGATGGATCGGAATCCCGATCGAGCGGACCCCGGCGCGTGCTTTCCACGCCCACGATCGTGGTGACACCCATGGCGAGATAGGCATCGGCGTGCGCCTGGTGGTTGAGGGCGGCGAAGCAGTCGATCAGGCCGGGAACGGCGAATCCGCCCTGGGCGTCCAACACCACGGCACCGGGGGGCAGGTCGATTTCCCCCGCGGGACCGGCGGCGGTTATCACTCCGTCAGTGATTACGATGACGGCGTCTTCGATGTCACTTGCCGCGGTGCCGCGGTCGGTCACGTCGATGATCGTGACGTTGCGGATGACCAGGTCGTCGGCGGACCATGCCGCAATCGCGCAGCAAATAAACGTGACCACGATGAGAAAGATGCCGGACAGCCGCATGAAGTCTCCGAACTCGGTTGAGGGATCCTGGTACATTACGGGCATAATAAAATAAAACAAAGTTGATTTCTTGTTTTCAAATATGTTGTAATGAATGTGTTGCTTTGATGTTCAGGAGATAGGGGGCCTGGAATGTTATCTCGACTACAGCCAATTCATATTTTCCGTATCACCATTTACACCATGATCGGGGCGGGCTTGCTGATGGCCGGGACCGCGCCGGCCCAGACCTACGACTGGGACGAAAGCTCGGGGCCAGAAGGAGGGTGGGTTTATGCTCTGGCCGAAGCCCCAAACGGCGATGTCTTCGCCGGTTTATGGAACAGGGGAGGCGTATTCCGCTCTACTGATCAGGGGGTGACCTGGCAGGAGGCGGGATTGCATGGCTATAGCATTTCCGAAATGGTCACGAACACTGCGGGGGCGGTTTTCGCCGCCAGCACCACGAATGATGTCCTTCGATCCCTGGACGGGGGTTCGAGTTGGGAAGTGTCCGGCTCCTCGGTCGTTGACTATTTCGGCGGTATTGCTTACGACCCCGTTCTGGACATCCTCTACGCCGCCAGACATGAACAAGTGTCGCGCTCGGTGAACGGCGGCGATTCCTGGGAAAATATCGATTTGGATTTTCCGAACGTTCAGGTCCGAGCCTTGGCCGCGGTTCCCAACGGTGGTTACCTGTACGCCGGTACCACCGGGGACAAGGTCTACCGCTCCGAAGACGGCGGGGTGACCTGGTACCTGTACGATGCAGGGATGACGACCAACGGCATCCGTGACCTTCTGGTGGTTTCCGAGGGATTCGTCTATGCGGCCTCCTATGGTGGCGGCGTCTATCGCACGGAGTGGAGCGGTACCACCTGGACCCAATTTGTAAACGGGTTGGACGATGACTACTGCATGTCGATTGGCCGGGATGCCTCGGGCAGTCTGTGGGTCGGCACCAATCAATCCGGAACGTATGTCTCCCACAACGACGGGCAGGACTGGGCGGCCGCCCGGACCGGATTATTTTTTCGGGAAGTGAACGATCTGCTTTTCCTCGACGCCAACACTTTCCTGGCCGGCTGCGGTGGCGGGGGGGTGTTTCGTTCCGTCGACGCCGGGGCCCTCTGGTCCCCGTCGAATGCGGGCCTGAATCGTTGTTGGATTTCTACCCTGGTGAACGACGGAGCCGGAACCGATTATGCCGTCGCCCAGGGGCATGGGGTCCACCGATCCGTCGATGACGGGGTCACCTGGACTCCCGTCAATAGCGGCCTGACGGATCCGGATGTCCTTGATATCGCCATCCATCCCGACGGGGAACTATTCGTCGGGACCAGGGACAACCATCTCTTCATCTCTTCCAACGGAGCAGACAGTTGGACACCCACGGGCACGGCCCCGGCTATCGTTCGGGCGGAGGCCGTTGCCGTCAAGGCCGCCACCGGCGACTTGTTTGTCGGTGAAAGTACTATTTCCGGGGGCGTCTGGCGCTCCCCCGACAAGGGGGATTCCTGGACCCAGGTCAGCGGCGGCCTGCCTGCTACAGGGGTCACGTCCCTGGCCGTGGCGGATGATGGAGACCTTCTGGCTTGTGTCTGGGACAACGGGATCTACCGTTCGCAGGATGATGGGGCCTCCTGGAACCCCCTGAACAACGGCCTGACCGGCCTGAATGTAAGTCAGGTTATTTCGCTGCCCGGCGGTACCATGTACGCGGCCGTTCCCTATCACGGGTTGTTCCGTTCCCTGAACGACGGCGCCAACTGGTCCCTGGTCGATCCCAGCCTCGATGAACTGACGATCAGGTCGGTGGCGGCCAATCTCAGCGGTTACATTTTCGCGGGCGGCGAATATGAGGGGGACATCTATCAGTCCTCGGATGGCGGTGATTCCTGGACCTTGATATCCGTACCGACGTTCGGCGTGTCCATTCAGTCTCTGGGCTTCGACACCGCCGGCAGACTGCTGGTCGGAACGAACGGGTGGAGCGTCCTCTATACCCAACAGAGCACTCCGGTATACCTGTTCGGTTTTACTGCCGAACGAATGTCTTCGGGAGCCGTGACCCTGGGTTGGTCGGTGTCGTATGACGGTCCGGTCCCGGCGGCCGAGGTCTACCGTTCGGTCGATGGAGGCCCCCGCGAGCAGCTATCAATCCGGTCCCTTGGCTCCGGCCCGGAATTCAACTTCGTCGATAAGACCGCGCCCGCCGATCCGTGCGATTACTGGCTGCTTTTGACCGACGCCGCCGAAAGCCAAAGCTGGTTCGGTCCGGTCAGCGTGGACAAGGCCGACCTGGCGGGTGTGGGGCTGGCCATCGATTCGGTCTGGCCCAACCCGGCGACGGGCTCGGCGACGATCCGCTTTTCGGTTCCGCGGAATGAAACCGCCCGGCTCGACGTCTACGACCTGCGCGGCCGTCTGGTGCGGAGGCTGCGGTGGGGCATGGCGGGAGGTGGAACCCTGGAAGGGACCTGGGACGGCCGCGATGACAATGGAAACGCCGTGGCCGCGGGGGTCTACTTCCTTCGTCTGCGAACAGATAATAAAGTGGTGACCGGAAGGGTGGTCATGCTCGGCAATTGATCACATGGCGCAGACCAAGAGTGTGTGATACATCAAAAGGAGGGCCCCCCGGGGGGCCCTCCTTTTGTTGTCTGGTAACGTTTGCCATTGATCCCGTTGCCGGCATGGTCTATCGCAGCAGGGTGACCTTCCTGGTCGCGATTTCCCGGTCGGTGACCAGGCGTGCGATGTACATTCCGCTGGCCAGATCCTGTGAGTCGAAATCGAAGCTGTAGGTCCCGGCTTGGTGCCAACCGCCGGCCAGGCGGGCGACCCGCCGGCCGCGGATGTTGAAGACATCGAACTGGATGTCGGCCGCGCGCGCCAGGGTGAAACTGAACACCCCGTCGGCCATCCCGCCCGGCTTGTGGGCGAAACGCAGGGCCAGGTCCGGCTGTCCGACCGCGCTCTTGGCCGTGGGCAACACGTACCCGTCGGTGAGGGTCTTCATGAAGGCGACCACGGCCGCTTCCTCGGCAGTGGTCAGCCCCAGATCGCCGAGTTCGTCCGTGTTGACCGTCGAACCGATTTCGGGGGCGGGCCAGGGCGCCACGTCGCGGGTGTTGTAGAAGTGGGTGATGTCCGCGAGCGACTTGAAGTACCCGTTGTGGCCGAAGGCCTTGACGAACTCGGGGTACGGCCTCTGGTCGACGTTGCGCAGGGTGGGCACTTTGTGTTTGCCGTAATTTTCAGCGGCCATGTGGGCGTATTCGGGGACGTTTTCCAGGAACCCGCCCAGGCCCATGTCGACCCAATCGAAGCCGTCGATGTTGTACTTCCGCGTGGCCCGGTAGAACGGCAGGTCGTAGTTGGGAGGCAGGCCCAGGTTGTCATAGGTGAAGTCGGTGAACAGGGGCGGAGCGCCGTCACCGCCGGGTTGGCTGGGATGGCACAGGTTGCACATGGCCTTGCCTTCGAAAAGCGAAAGCCCGTGAGCTTCTTCCGCCGTCAACGTGGCCATGCCGGCCAGGTAGTAGTCGTACTTGGATGTGAAGGGGTTGACCTCCACCGAGGCTTCGAAGGCGGCGATCGAACGACCGATCCGTTCGTAGGTTCCGGCCACGTCATTCACCGGATCCAGGGAGCCCGGTCCCCAGACGGCTTCGAACAGGTCCGCGTAGTCCGAATGCGCCACCTTGAGGCAGACCAGCTTCGCGGTGGGATTGTTCTGTTCCAGGGGATTCAGGAAAGGCCCGAGAGCCTGCTCGGCGAGGGGATCACCAAGGGTCCAGCCGGTGGCCCTTCCGTCCCAGAACATGCCGCCGATGAACAGCTCTTCATCCTCATCGTAGTACATGACCGGACTGAATCCGGCGTAGGCGGACGTCGGGGGCTTGCGGTTGCCGCCCCGCACGTGAACCGCGCCGGCATAGGCGACCTGGCCCGCGTTGACGTCGATGTCGGGCCCCGTGAAGCCGGCTTCCGGAGCGTGGCAGGCGGCGCAGGATTGCCCGGGCGGAGTGGAGAGATCGGTATCGAAAAACAGGTTCCTTCCGAGTTCTTCGAGGGGGGTCAGCCCATTGGCTGCAGCCGAGACTGTAACAAGAATCATTACGGACAAGAAAAAGAGCGCGGCGAGTGCGGGTTTCATGATTTTCCTCCAGGCTTGGGTGGAATTGCTGGATGATACTGATAATCGGAATCAACCTGTTGCCTCAGAAGCGGTTGCACTCTACCATATTTCGCGCCCAGGTTTTCAAAAATATTTCAGGCAGAGGATTTTTTGGGGAAACCCGGGGGGGAATTTTTTCAAATATCCTAAATAAAATGGAAACCTTATCTCCCGATTCCCGTGATAGAATCCATTCTTCATCCATCTTCCATTTTGAATCCGGTGAGACCGGTAGAAACAAACGGGGTACTCATGTCCGCCGTTCTCGAAGTCAAAGACCTGCGCAAGGAATTCGGCGACCTCACGGCCGTCGACGGCATCTCGTTCGACATCCAGGAGGGGGAGATTTTCGGCTTTCTCGGCCCCAACGGGGCGGGCAAGACGACCAGCATCTCCATGATCTGCGGCCTGCTCAAGCCCACCGCGGGCGAGGTCCACGTGGAGGGGGTCAGCATTCTGACCGATCCGCGGAAGGTGAAAAGGCGCCTCGGCGTGGTGCCGCAGGAAGTGGCGATCTACGAAGAGCTGTCCGCGCGCGAGAACCTGGCGTTCTGGGGCGGAATCTTCGGCATGCGCGGGGGCGAGTTGAACAGCCGCGTGGACGAGCTGCTCGAGCAGGTGGGACTGGAAGAGCGGGCCAAGGAGCCCACCAAGAACTTCTCCGGCGGCATGAAGCGCCGTCTCAACCTGGCGCTCGGGCTGGTGCACGATCCCAAACTGATTCTGCTGGACGAGCCCACCGTGGGCATCGATCCCCAGGCGAGGCGCAACATCCTTGAAGTGGTCAAGTCGATCGTGGCCGGCGGGCGCACCGTTTTGTACACCACCCATTACCTGGAAGAAGCGGAAGAGCTGTGCGATCGGCTGGCCATCATCGACCACGGGCAGATCCTGTCCCAGGGCACGGTTGGAGAGCTCAAGACACAAATGGGCGAAGGCAGTCTTCTGACGGTCCAGGGTGATTTCCCGGCCACGACCCTGAGCGAGGCGGTCACCGGAGTCGAGGGTCTGATGCCCATCGAGATCGACGACGACCGCGCCATGCTCCTGGTCACGCGGGACGGGCCGGGTGTCAGCCACAGCCTGGAAGGGCTGTTTTCCCGGGGACTCACCTTCGACGACATCACCATCAAGGAGCCCAACCTGGAAGACCTGTTCCTGAAGCTCACCGGCCGGGAGCTGCGCAATTGAGCGCCCGGGCCGCCCGTAAGGCGGAAGGGGGCGCGGCATGTGGGTGCTGATCCGCAAGGACCTGCTGCGGCGCTGGCGCAGTCCGCTGGCGACCATCGTGATGATCATCTTCCCGCTGTTCATGTCCCTGGCCGTCGGCAGCATCAGCGGCGGCGGGGGCAATGACGGCTCGGATTTCCCACGCATCAAGATCCTGCTGCAGAACAACGACGAGAACGGATTCCTGTCCAACGCCCTGATGGGTTCGGCCGGGCAGGATGAATCGCAGGAGTACCTCGAGGTAGTGGCGGTCGGCGACGAGGGCACCGAAATGATGGAAGAGGGCAAGGCCAGCGCCATGGTCGTTTTGCCCGAGGATTTCACCGCCAAGGTGTTCAACCGCGAACCGGTCCAGATCGCCGTGGTACGCAATCCCGCCGAGGGCATCAAGCCCGAGATCGTCGTCCAGGGAACGGGCGTGGTCGCGACCTACCTCGACCAGGGGGCGCGCCTGCTGGGCGAGGAGCTGGGCATCATCCAGGTGATGATGGAAGCGGAGAATCTGCCCGCCTCGGCCAAGGTCGGTGCGGTTTCGGCAGGGATCATGACGAAAATCAACGGGGTGGAAAAGTACCTGTTCCCGCCCCTGGTGGAAGTCGGCGGCGTCAAGGAAGAGGACGCCGAGGGGGACTCCGGCCCGGCCAGCAACGTGTTCGGCTACATCCTGATCATGACCACGGTGATGGCCCTGCTGTTCGTGGCCACGCGCAGCATGGGCGACATCTTCGAGGAGCAGAACAGCGGCATGCTGAAACGGCAACTCGCCACGCCCCTGGGCATCGGCCTGGTGGTGGGCGCCAAGACGGTTTTCGCGGTTGTGTTCGGGGTGATCGTGATGACGATCCTCGGGACCATCGGGCTCACCCTCCAGTGGATCGTACCGCCGGTGGACCTGGTGGCTGTCGTGCTGCTGGGGGTGTCATTCAGCCTGGCGGCCTGCGGTTTCCTGGCCTTGGTCGTCAGTCTGGTGAAGACCGAGAAACAGGCGGGGATCATGGGCTGGCTGGTGATCATGGGGATGAGCGCGGTCGGCGGCAGCATGCTGCCGGTCGAGCAGATGCCGGCGCCGATGCAGGCCGTGTCAAGGTACACCATCAACTACTGGGCCATCGACGGCTTCACGGGGCTTGTCTTTTCCGGTGAAGGTCTGGCCGACATCGTGGGGAACATCGTCCGGCTGCTGGTCATGGGCGCGGTCACCATCACGGCGGCCCAGGTGCTCCTGGTCCGGCGTTTCCGGGAGGTGTCCCCATGAGGCGCATCCTGCATCTGGCGATGCACGACACGCGGTTGTTCCTGCTGGCCAGGGAAAACTTCTTCTTCATGTTGGTGATGCCGGTGATGTTCATGCTGTTTTTCAGTTCGGTCCTGGGAGGCGGCGGCGGACCAACGGACGTCCAGGTTTCACTGCAGGTCGTCAACGAAGACACGGGATTCATGGGGGACATCTTCCTCGAGCAGCTCCGCGGCGAGGAGTTCGACGTCGAGCTGGTGACGGCCGCCGAAGCGGACACCACCTATTACATCCGGCGCCTGGTCATTCCCGCCGACTTCACCGGCAAGGTGCTGGCCGCCGAAAAGGTCCAGCTCGATTTCACCAAGCAGTCCAACAGCAGCATCGAATACGACGCGGCGGCCGATGTCCGTTTGCACCAGGCCCAGGTGGCGTTCCTGGGCGGACTGATCCGCTGGGAGCACCAGACCGGTGCCGCGGTCACCGCCGCGGACGAGGCCCGGCTGCGCAAACTGATCGCCGATCCGCCGCGGGTCACCGTGACCGAGAGTTTCGCGGGCACGGGGCGACCGGTCGCATCGGGTGCGGGCCAATCGATCGCCGGCATGCTGACCATGTTCATGATCATGACCGTCCTGATCGGCGGCACCCAGAGCCTGACCGCCGAAAAACTGCACGGCACCCTGGCGCGATTGGCGACGACACCCATGTCGCGCGGGGAGATCATCCAGGGCAAGCTGCTGCACCTGGGTATGGTGGGCTTCGTCCAGGCCATGGTCCTGATGATCGCCGGCGAGTTGATCGGCGTGGTCGGTCTGTTCGGCATCGAATTCACCTGGGGCCCCTACTGGTGGGTCGTGGCCCTGTTCATCATTCCCTTTTCGTTCGCGGTATCGGGACTGACGTTGCTGATCGGCGGCCTGTTCCGCACCACCCAGCAGGCGGAAGCGCTCGGTTGGCTGTTCGGGATGATTTTTTCCGCCCTGGGCGGCTGCTGGTGGCCGCTGGAAATCATGCCGCGCACCGCGCAGATCATCGGGTGGTTCACGCCCACCTACTGGTCGATGACGGCGCTGCACGGAGTGGTGACGTTCGGCAAGGGGCTGGACGCCATCGTGGGGCCGGCGTTGATCGTGACGGCGTTCGGTCTGCTGTTCGCCTGGCTGGGCGCGCGGACGCTGCGGGTGGTCAACTGAAGGTGTCGCTGACCGGGTTCTGCTTTTAATTATTTTAACGAAAACCCGAGGTCAGCCTCGGGTTTTCGCATTAAGCATCAAGGGCGACCGGGCCGGGTAGTTCAGTCCACGGGATTAAACACGGGCAAATCTTCCGGCGATGATTTAGATTCGACCCATGAAATTTCGCGGCAAAAATGGCGATTTTCCGGTCCTGGCCACCGCGGGGCTTTTGGGCGCCCTTTTCTATTGGTTCCGCTTCGGCCTGGGTTTCCTGGATCCCCGCCGCATCGACTGGTTGCTGGGCATGGGCGACACCGCCTTCAGCCAGCTCGCCTGGACCTTCTTCCGTTACGATTCCTGGCACTGGCCCCCGGGCGTGGTCAAGACCTTCATGGCGCCGGCCGGCACCACCATCGGCGTCACGGACTCACTGCCCCTGTTGGCTTTTCCCTTCAAGGCGATCTCCTTCCTGCTGCCGGATCCCTTCCAGTACGCGGGGCTGTGGCTGCTGATCAACCACGTATTGATGGCCGTTTTCGCAGTCCTGGTAACGGGTCGGTTTTTTCGGCCCCTGCTGCCCCGGTTCCTGGCGGCCGGCGTCCTGGTTTTGTGTCCGGCCTGGCTCATCCGCGACGGTCACTTCGCCTTGTCCGCGCACTGGGTTTATCTGGTCGCGCTGTGGTTGTACCTGAAGCCCGCGTTCGGTGAGAGCGGGGGCCGGCCCTACCTGGCCTGGTGGTTGCTGCTGGGGTTGGCCGCCTGGATCCATCCCTACCCGGCGACCTTCGTCTTCGGTTTTCTGGCGGCGGACCAGGGGCGGCGCTGGTTGGTCGCCCGGGAAATTTCGCCCCGCATGGCCCTGATCACCCTGGGCGGAGGCGTGGTCGTGCTGGTCGTAATGTGGTCCCTGGCGGGATTCCTGCGGATCGGGCATCTGCCCATCGACAATCTCGAAGATGACCGGCTGTGGCAGGCAAGTTTTCACGCGCTGTGGGATTCCCAGGGTCGGACCGTTTTCCTGCCGGCCCTGCCGCTGGGGAATCGCGACCCCTTCGAGGGTTTCGTCTATCTAGGAGCGGGGGGGCTGCTGGGGGCATTGGCCGCCGTGGTTCTGGGCGGCGGCCGGCAGCTATATGCGCGAATTGGCAGGAATTGGCCCTTAATGGCGGTTCTTGTCGTATGCGCCCTGTATGCTTTCAGCCCCCGCACCGATCTGGGCGATCAGTTGTACCGGGCCTCGGCCCGGTTCCTGTGGCCTCATTTCTACGTTTTTGTCGCGGCGGGTTTGGCGACGGTGGCCCGCCTGGACCGGGCTCGTTTGTCTCTGGCGCTGATTGCGGCAATATTCGTGGTGCAGGCCGCCGACCTGGCTCCGCTTTTCGACCGGAGACCCGAATACGATGCCCACGAGTTCGTCTCCCGGTTGCAGGATCCCCAGTGGGAGCGGGCTTTGGCCTCGGCCGACCTGCTGCTGACATCGCCTTCGACCACCGCCACCACGGTGTTCAAGAAGGATTTCATCGACCTGACCATTCTGGCCCATCAGGCGGGCGTGCCGACCACCGCGGGGTTTGCCTCGCGCAGCTACGTGGAAGGCATGACGGCCGCCAGCGATCTGACGCGGGAGTTCCTGTTCGGCGGCAACCCCGACCCCCGGACCGTAGGCGTGCTGCGACGATCCCATTTCGCCGAGATGTTCCCCGATTTCGCGGCGAACCTGCGCTGCACCGACCTGGACGGTTTTCCTGTGTGCTTCGCCCGCGAGGGCGGCTTCCGTCCGGAACTTGAGTTTCGGGTGGCGGCGATCGGTCTGGCGGAATTCCTGGCCGCGAACCTGGACCGGACCCTGATCCTGGCCGGCAAGGATGACGCGCGCAGCGCCTTGACGAACGCCGCGGTGCAATTGCTCGCCGCCCAGGGATCCCGCATTGCCCAGCTCCCGACCGGAGCCTCCTATGCCTGTATCATGGTTCAGGGGAAACCGGTATTCGAGCAGATGAACCCGCAAAGCGCGATCGAGGTGACGGGGCCGGCGAACTCCGGCCTCGGGCCGTTGAAAATAAAAAAAGAACTGAATATTACTTCCAGCGGTACGGCCCCCGGCGCCTATGTCTCACTCCTGGTCGACGGTCGGGAAGTAATGTTCAATGTCGACGGCTTGAACGTGGCCGTGCTCGACGACGAACAGAATGTGCTGGCCGTCGGAACCTTCGCCCATCCGGATGCCCTTCCCGACCTGGCCGCGACGACCGGCGGCCTTGTGTTCACCCTGGTGCCCGCGCAGTAGACTATTCCTCGGGATATTCCATGAACCTGCCGGCCGCGGTGACCAGAACTTCGCCGTCCTGGCTCAGTTCCGCGCCCAGGATGTGCAGGGAGCCGCGGGATTTTTCCCACCAGCCCCGGACCGTGACCGGTTGGCCCGTCAAGACCGGCTTCCGGTAACGGACTTCGAGCCGGGCCGTGAGCCCCGGAGTGCCGCGGGCCATCAGGCAGTTGGTCATGGCGCCGTCCAGAAGGGCGGAGGCTATTCCGCCATGCAGGTAGTCGGGGTAGCCCATGAATTCCCCGCTGCAGGGGAACTCCCCTTGGACGCTGCCTGTCCCATCGGCCTCGAATCTGATCGCCAGGCCGCCCGCATGGGTCGGGGAGCACACCCAGCAGTCAGGATGTCGTCGCGCGCGGGTGGCGGCGTATCTCCCGGGATCATCAGTGGTCGCAGGCATTGGTTCCCTTTCGGATCTCCCCGGCGAAATAGTTTTGAATCAGGACTTCGGGCTCGCGGGATGGCACCCCCACGATCACGCCGATGCCGTGTTCGACCAAAATTTGAATGGCCCGGGTGCCCATGCCGCCGGCCAGCACCAGGTCGACCCCCTGTTCCGCCAACCACGCGGGCAGCACTCCGGGTTCGTGCGCCGGCCCGTCGACGGTCTCGCTATTGAGGATTATTTTTTGTTCCCGGTCAACGTCGATCAGGGAGAAATTCCGGCAGTGGCCGAAATGAGGGTCGAGTTTTCCATCAGTAACGGGTATCGCGATACGCATGTTTTCATCCTTCGGGGAGTTTCAGGAGGGGAGAGTCTGCCAAATGGCATTCGATTCGGTGCCAAATGGCAGTCATCACATGAGCCGCTTCGCTCTGCGGCGCGAATTCGATCAGACTGCGGCCGGCGGTCTGGGCGTCGTTTACCAGGGGTTCGAAGGGAATCCTTCCGATCACCGGCAGGTTTTTTTCGCGGCAGTATTCCTCGATACGCCGGGTCAGCCGCGGGCTCAGGTCGTACTTGTTGATGCACACCATGGCCGGCACCCGGAAGTGGTCGGCCAGATCGACGATGCGCCGCAGGTCGTGAAGCCCGGACAAGCTGGGTTCCGTAACCAGCAGCGTGAGGTCGGCCCCGGTCAGGGCCGCGGTCACGGGGCAGCCGATGCCCGGCGGTCCATCCACCAGGATCAAATCCAGGTCCGACCGTTCGGCCAGGCTCCGCGCCTGCTCGCGGACCATGCTGACAAGCTTGCCGGAATTTTCGGCGCCCACATCCAGCGCCGCATGCACCAGCGGCCCGTACAGGGTGTGTGAGACGTACCATTCCCCGCAGCGACGGCTGGGAAAATCGATGGCCTCGGTGGGGCAGAACCGGACACAGACTCCGCAGCCATCACACAGGAGGGGATCCACTTCATAGGTCAGGCCACCCGCCGGATCGCCGATCGTGTCGATGGCCGAGAACCGGCACAGGGCATGGCATTTTCCGCATGCGGCGCAATCATCCTGCCGGATTTGGGCCGTGTGCCCGGCGATGAACGGGGTGCTTGTTTCAATGGCCGGGTTCAACACCAGATGCAGGTTGGCGGCGTCGACGTCGCAGTCGACCAGCACGAAGTCCTCGGCCAGGGAAGCCAGGCCCGCCACGACGCTGGTCTTGCCGGTGCCGCCCTTGCCGCTGCACACCACCAGTTCGGTCATGCCGTCACCTCCCGGGATTGCAGGGCTCGGAACAGGTCGTTCAGGGCGGCGGCCACATCGGGATCGGCTTCCATGGCCAAACCTCCCTCGGCGCAGACTTCGGCCACTTCACGCCTGAAAGGAATCCTGGCCAGGATCTCGACATTTTCCCGGGCGCAGAAATCATCAACGGGGCTTTGGAGGGAGCCTGCCCGGTTGATGACAACGCCGCAGGGGATGCCGAGTTTCCCGGCCAGGTCCCGGGCGAGGGCGAGATCGTGCCGGCCGAAGGGTGTGGGTTCGGTGACCAGCACCACGTAATCGGCGCCGCGCATGGTTTCGACCACGGGGCAGGTGGTGCCCGGAGGCGCGTCCATGATCACCCAGGGTTCGTCGCCGGGAACGCCTTTGACAGCCTCGATCAACGGCGGCACCAGGGTTTCACCGACACGCAGCCGGCCCTGGGTGAAGGCAACATCGCCGGCCGTTCCAGTGGATACCTCACCCAGGGACCGCTCGCTCGGAGTCATGGCCTCGTGGGGGCAGACCAGCCAGCAGCCGCCGCAGCTGTGGCACAGGTCGGCGAAGATCATGGTTTTTTCCGGCAGGCAGGCGATGGCGTTGAATTCGCACAGGGCCGCGCATTCACCGCAGTGTTTGCAGGCTTCAGGATCGACCACCGGCACGGGAACCGTCACCGGCCAGGAGCGGTCGAAATCGGGGTCGAGAAAGAGATGGGCGTTGGGCTCTTCGACATCACAGTCGCAGAGATGGACGGTCTGTCCCGCCCGCGCGGCGGTCAGCGAAAGGTTGACCGCCACGGTCGTCTTGCCCGTTCCGCCCTTGCCGCTGGCTACGGCGATACGCATGTCGACTTCCTGCCTTTCAGTGGCGGGCGATCCCGTCGGGAGCGGCCAGGGGTTCGAGGATCCCGTTCTTCCAGGCCTTCACCGCGTCGAGAACCGTTCCCTCGAACCCGGAGTAGATGGTAACGCCGGCCTCTTCCAGCACCTGGAACGCCTTGGGTCCGCAGTGTCCGGTGAGCAGGGCCTCGGCGCCGAGACCGACCACCTTCTGGGCGGCCTGGACCCCGGCGCCCTGGGCCGCGGCCACCTGTTCGGAATTGTCCGCCGAGATGAATGATTCGGAGGCGGAATCATAAAGGAGGAGATACCGGGCCCGCCCGAAGCGCGGATCCACCCGGTCCGATGGTTTCGGCCCTTCCGAGGAGATGATCAATTTCATGGCTGTCTCCTGTTTCACGAGATCGGAAAAATCAGAATTTGACGTTTGTCTGTTTTGAGTATATGCTCATAATAACAGAAAATCAACCAGGAGGATTTCCTTGCCCAGACCACCGAAACCACGAGCCGTGCGCCATGACCCGGAAGTGGTCTATTTCAAACCGGCCGGAGTACCCGTCCGGCTGCTCGAAGAGGTGACCCTGGGGCTGGACGAGCTCGAGGCTTTGCGTCTGGCGGACCTGGAAAACCTTTCCCACGAAGAAGTTGGAGAGATGATGAACGTGTCGCGAGCCACGGCAGGACGCATCCTGGCCGAAGCTCGCCGCAAGACGGCCGCCGCCCTCGTCCATGGGTGGGCCATTAGGGTGGAGGGCGGCGCCGTCAAAACCGTCGAGAATATTGCCGGTGAACGATGTGGGCCCCGAGGCCGCGGAAGGGGTCGCGGCAGGGGCCGCGGGCGCCGGTGCGGCGGAGGCGGATGCTGAACTGGTCGATAAAAGAATCGAATACATCAAGGAGAGACGATATGCCTGGCGAAAACAGAAGAGGACCATTGGGCGAAGGCCCCCGCACGGGACGTGGTCTCGGGCGCTGTAACAATCACGAAACGGATGATGGGAATGTGACCGATCAGCAGGATGCCGGTCGTAACTTCGTTCCAGGGTCGGGTCGCGGCATGGGCCGCGGATCTGGAGACCGACCTGGGCGAGGCCCTGGAAGAGGGCCCGGAAGAGGTTCCGGTCGTGGGCCTGGCCGCGGCCGTGGGTTCGGCCGGGGTAACCGCTGAGTAATCATTTGATCGAACCGGGTGGGCGAAGGTAGAATCCCCGGCAAGTAATCCGCGTTCTCTTGAACGCCCATTTCCCAGATTTCCTGGAGCCCACCCCATGAGCCAGCATTCTCCCGAGAAGGATTACACCACCGGTGAAGAAATCGCCCACGCGGTCACCCACGGCCTGGGGCTGCTGCTGAGTGTCGCCGCCTGTTCGATCCTGGTCATTCTGGCCAGCCAACGCGGCAACGTGTGGCACATTACCGGGGTGGCCGTTTTCGGAGCCACGCTGATCGTGCTCTACGCCGCTTCCACCCTCTATCATTCCCTGACCCACAAAAAGGCCAAGCGGGTATTTAAATTCCTGGACTACTCGGCCATCTACCTGCTGATCGCCGGCACCTACACGCCCTTCACCCTGGTGACCCTGCGCGGCGGATGGGGATGGACCCTGTTCGGCCTGGCCTGGGGATTGGCGGTCGCAGGTGCGGTCGTGGAGGTGGCCACGCGCCGGAGGTACAAGGCCGTCTCGATGGCTTTCTACCTGGGGATGGGTTGGTTGATCGTGATCGCCATCAAGCCGCTGTATGCGGCGTTGGATACGCGGGGATTGATATTGATGGGAATTGGCGGGGCGGCCTACACCGGGGGCGCGGCTTTGTATGCGCTGGGGAAGTTCCGGTACCATCACGCGGTGTGGCACGTGCTGGTTCTGGTGGGGAGTTTTTGCCATTTTCTGGCGGTGCTTTATTCGGTTATTCCGGATGAGGGTGGGTGATTGCCGGAGGCGACACCCATGGCGAAACATCAAAAAGAGGTGCCCCCGGGGACACCTCTTTTTGATGTTTGAACCCTCGCCAGGGAAAGATATCAACCCTATCATTTCCACAAGCATGGAGCCGCGCCCGAAAACCAGCGACAGGAGGAAACCATGACCAATACCGTGACGACCCCCAAGCACCTGTGGATCATCGGCATCGTCTCGTTGCTCTGGAACATGATGGGAGCCTACGACTACCTCATGACCCAGACGAAAAACGCCGCCTACATGGCGAAGTTCGAGCCGGCGCAGCTCGACTATTTCTACAATTTCCCGGCCTGGGTCGTGGTTTTCTGGGCCCTTGCGGTGTGGGGTGCCGTTCTCGGCAGCGTTCTGCTCCTGATGCGAAAGCGCCTGGCTGCGCCGGTGTTCCTGGTGTCCTTTGCCTCCATGGTCATCACGGCCATCTACAACTTCGGCCTGTCCAACGGCATGGAAGTGATGGGTTCCACCGGATTCGTGTTCACGGTGGTGATCTTCTTCACGGCCCTGGGATTGTGGCTCTATGCCCGGGCCATGCAGGTGCGGGGCGTTCTTTCCTGACCCTCGCCCGGTGAAAAACGGGAAGGAAAAAGGTGCAGGGACCGCCGGCAGGCTAGTCGCCTTTTGCCGAGGTCCAAAGCATGATCCGCGACCCGTTTTCGAGCCGGTGATCCAGCAGGAGAGCGGGGCCGCGCCGGGCAAGGTCGGCGTAGGACACGCTCAGATCCAGATGCCCCCAGTCCTTTCGCACCGCCGCGATCAT
>JBDLKA010000069.1:0-18649 GCA_039714075.1 Candidatus Krumholzibacteriota bacterium
GCCCCGGTCTGGAGGTTCGACGAAAGGCAGACCTCGAGATAGACTTCGTCCCGGGCCAGCCGCTTGATCAGTTCCGGATCCTGAACCGCGCTGGTGCCGTGCCCGATGCGGTGGGGCCCCAGGTTGTCCAGGGCTTCCCAGATCCGTTCGGGACCTTCGCTCTCGCCGGCGTGGGCCGTCTTTTTCAGCCCCATGGTCGTGGCCAGTTCGTAAGCGTCCTTGAACAGCAGGGGCGGGTAAGGTGCTTCGTGACCGGCGATGTCGAAACCCACCACCCCCACGCCGTCGTGGTACTCCTCTTTTTCCCCAATGACCTCCCGCAAAAGGATGCGGGCCATGTTGCCGCCGTGATTGCGCATGGCGATGACGATGATCCCCGCCCGGAATTCGGGATGCTCGGCCCCGAACATGGAAAACCCCTTGCGCGTGGCGGCGATCACCTGGCGCGTGGTCAAACCGGCCCGCCGGTGGATGAAGGGATTCATCCGCAGTTCGAGCAGCCGGACCCCGTCGTTCCAGGCGTCCTCGGCCAGTTCATAGGATATGCGCCGGATGTTGTCGTAGAACTGGGTGTACTGCAGGGGAACGTGGAACTTGTCCAGGTAGTCCAGGAGGGTTTTGTCCAGGTTGTCGTCCCACTGCAGGTAATGACGGAACTGCTCAAAATCCAGGCCGGGCACGGCGCTGTAGTATTTTTCCGACAATTCCCAAAGGGTTTCCGGACGGATGGAGCCGTCGAAATGGCGGTGGATATCCGCCAGGGGAAGGGATTTTATGAAATCGCGTCGTTCCTGATTCGTCATGATCCTGAACCTCGTTTCAGCAGCCAACCGGAAAATTCGGGAGAGGATAGTCATAATGTGGAAATTTGTCCAGGAGCCCTTGATTCCCATTTGCCTGGACGGAGAACAAGTGTTAAATAAGACATAGTAATGTGCTTGGTTTGCGAGTCGATTGCGAGTCCCCACCACCCAGGACCCGCCCATTACCAAATTCGGGGGTGTACGCGAAATGAAGGTCAACACTAAAGTTCGCTACGGGTTACGTGCCATACTGCAGATTGCTGACAGTTACGGCGGCGATCCGGTGCCCATCAGCGCCATCAGCGAATCCCAGGAAATCAGTGGAAAATACCTTGAACAGGTGGTCGGCACGCTGCGCAAGGCCGAATTGATCACCAGCCGCAAGGGTGTGCGGGGGGGCTACAGCCTTTGCCGGAATCCCCAGGACATCAATCTCTGGGAGATCATCACGGCCCTGGACAGCCACACCACCCTGGTGGACTGCGTGCTCGAACCCGATACCTGCGACCGCTCGGATGATTGCCTGACCCGTTCCATCTGGACCCTGCTCAGTGCCCGGATGAAGGAATTCTGGTCCAGCTTCACCTTGGCCGATCTCATCCGCACCATGAACGAGACCGGGGAACACGACCTGGAACAGTTGATCGAACCCAAGTGAGTTTTTGTCGATTCAAGCGGCCCCGCCAATTTCGCGGGGCCGCTTTTTTTTACCCTTGAATATTGCTCCCCCTTCAGCGGTTGCGCGTTGACTATCGTGCCGGCGGCAGTAACTTTGGCTTAAGCCCGTAAAGAACCAGCCAAGACCAGGAAAGGGCCAGAAAGAGAGCTCCAACCATGGATTTCGTGGAAAGCCTGCGTCGCAAGGCCGCGCCCCTGCACAAGACCATCGTGCTGCCCGAAGCCCAGGACCCGCGCATGCTCGAAGCCGCCGGCCGCATCCGGGACAAAGGCATTGCCGCCGTGATCCTTCTGGGCGACCCGGCGTCCGTCGGCAACGATCTGGCCCGGTGCGGGGTCGATCCCGAGGGCATCACCATCATCGATCCGGCCGGATCCACCTATCGCGCGGAATTCGTGCGCGCCTACCACGAACTGCGCCGCCACAAGGGCACGACCGCGGAAGAAGCCGCGGCCGTGATGGAAGACCCCCTCTTTTTCGGGGCCATGCTGGTGAACCAGGGTATCGCCGACGGCATGGTCGCCGGTGCGGTGAACGCGACCGGCAACGTCCTGCGCGCCGGTTTCCAGATCGTGGGAACCGCAGAGGGCGCCGGCCTGGTGTCCAGCTGTTTCGTGATGGTCAGGCCCGACTGGTCCTGCGGCGAAAACGGCATGCTGGTCTTCGCCGATTGCGCCGTCAATCCCCAGCCCGACGCCGGTCAGCTGGCGGAAATCGCCGTGGCCACCGCCCGCACCGCCAGGGTCCTGTGCGGTTTCGAACCAAAGGTTGCCATGCTAAGCTACAGCACCGCGGGCAGCGGGTCCGGGCCGGATGTCGACAAGGTGGTCGAGGCCGTCGCCCTGGCCCAAAACCTCGCGCCTGACCTGGAGATCGACGGTCCCCTGCAGTTGGACGCCGCCATCGTTCCGGAAATCGGCCGGAGCAAGGCACCCGACAGTCCCGTCGCCGGCCGGGCGAACGTCCTGGTTTTTCCCGATCTGGACGCCGGCAACATCGGCTACAAGCTGGTGCAGCGGCTGGCCGGGGCCCAAGCGGTCGGACCGGTCCTGCAGGGTATGGCCAAAGGCGTGAATGATCTGTCCCGGGGCTGCAGCGTGGATGACATCGTCAACGTGGCGGCCATCACCGCCCTGCAGAGCGAAGGGTAACGGAGGGTCGGTCGCGGATGCAAAACGATCAGCCGGCAAAAAACGTCCTGATCATCAACTGCGGCAGCAGCTCGCTCAAATACCAGCTGTTGGACATGCGGCAGGAAAGCCTGCTGGCCAAGGGGCTGGTGGAGCGCATCGGCCTGGAGCAGGGTGTCCATACCTACCAGCGCCCCGGGTCCCCCGACCAGGTAGCCGAGCTCCCCGTGGCCGATCATGCCGCGGCCTTCAAACTGTTGCTCGATGCGCTGACCGACGACGCCGACGGCGTCCTCGGGTCCCTGGCCGAAGTCAGCGCCGTGGGCCACCGGGTGGTGCACGCCGGTGAAAAATTCTCCGGTTCGGTGCTGATCGACGAGGCCGTCCTCGACACGCTGCGCGAATGCACGCCCCTGGCGCCCCTGCACAATCCCGCGAACATCACCGGAATCGAAGCGGCACGGGCCGTCATGCCCCACGTGCCCATGGTCGGCGTGTTCGACACCGCCTTCCATCAATCCATGCCCGACCGCGCCTACATCTACCCCATCCCCTACGCTCTTTACGAGGAACACAAGATCCGGCGGTACGGGTTTCACGGGACCAGCCACCGCTTCGTCACCCAGCGCGCCGCCCAGATCCTGGAGCGGGACACCACCGACCTGAACCTCATCACCTGCCACCTGGGCAACGGCGCTTCCATGGCCGCGGTGCTGGGCGGGCAATCCATCGACACCTCCATGGGACTGACGCCCCTGGAAGGGCTGATGATGGGAACCCGGAGCGGGGATATCGACCCCGCGCTGGTGGGTTTCCTTTCCCGCACCCTGGAATTGTCCCTCGCCGAAGTCGAGCAGATGCTGAACAAGAAAAGCGGGCTGGTCGGCATCAGCGGCATCAGCAGCGACCTGCGGGATGTCGAACGGGAATACGCCAACGGCAACGACCGGGCCCGCCTGGCCCTCGAGGTCTACGCCTACCACATCAGGAAATACATCGGCTCCTATGCGGTGGCCCTCGGCCGGGTGGACGCCATCATCTTCACCGCCGGGGTCGGGGAACATGCGTCCCTGATCAGGGAGTGGGCCTGCCGGGGGCTGGAAGCGGTCGGCGCCGTCCTGGATCCCTTCAAGAACGCCACGCGCCACGACGAGGCCATCATTTCCAAGATGAGTTCCCGCGTCAAAATCATGATCATTCCCACCAATGAAGAGCTCATGATTGCTCGGGACACTCGGGACCTGGTTCTCCCCTGAAATCATTCCGGATTGATGTAAAGCCATGTTTTGAAATGTCCTCAACCCTTCGGGCCTGCGGATTATTCAAAACATGGCTTTACATCAATCCGGAATGATTTCAGGGGAGAATCAGGTCGCGATCAATCAACAGGAGGCAAGAGGCGGAAGATGGATTGGATCTGGGAGAAGCCGACCAGGGCGCCCTCCTTGTCCAGGGCCCGGACGTACCACACATGGAGGCCCTCGGAAATGACGAGTGACTCGGGGAGGTCGATCGAGTTGGTGGTTGTCAGGGGTAGGACACCCCGGTCGAATCTTACTTCGTAGGTGGTGGCGCCCGGCACGGCGGTCCAACTCAAGGATGTAGGTGGCGTTGGCAAGACCTGTCCGTGGGGAGGATCCCGGGGTTCGATTTCGTGCAGGATGTTCAGGGTTCCCACATTGAATACCTGGTTGCCCACGATCGTGATGGGTGGATTGCCCGGCTGGGGTGTGTAGAACACGCCGTCGCCCAAGGCGAAGCCCGGTTGAATGATGTAGGTGCCGGGCGGCACATGTCCGAAAATGAAGCGGCCGAACTCGTCGGTTTTCTCCACCCATCCCACCATGCCGGGACCGGCCTTGTTCCCGGTCGATTGGTCCACGACGCCCAGGCCGATCACGACATCCACGGCCGGCAATCCGTCCCGCATCAGCACACCTGTGATCACGCCCTTGTGATCCGGATCGAGCAATTCCATTTCAATCGTGACGCCGCTGATGTCCAGATTATCGCTGCCGTTGGGCGCGTCATATTTCCAGACAACCGGGCGAAAACCATTGCAGGTGAATCGCAACGGATTGATTTGTATAAGGTTGCCTGTCTGGGGATCCTGAGTGAACGGAATCTGGGACACCGAGAACATCCCGTCGGTCCCGGTGACATCATCCGACGGGCCGGTTTCCCCCTGGTGCCCGGTCAGGTAGGGGGACATGCCGACAAAAACCTGCTTGAGCGGTCGGCCGTCTGCGGAATCGACCACCAGGCCCGCGATCCGGGGCAGGCTGTCGGCAATAGTCCGGCGTACCTGAATATCCAGGGGAGCAGCCAAAACCTTCAGCCCGCTTTCGGAGTCGGGTGCCAGCAGGGACCGGGACGGGATTCGGCCATCTCCGGAAACCTGGGCGCCTGGGAACAAGGTTCCATAACCCGGCAGGGAATGCACCAGATAACCCACTCCGCCGAAGACCATCAGGCTCATGTCCGTTTCAGGCAGGATACCCAGGTTGACCTGACCGTCGGCATCGGAAATGAACGGGCCCGCCACGGGCGTGTTGAACCGGGGATCCATCACCATGACTTTGATGCCGGGCACCGGGCTACGGTCCGCTTCGTCAATGACCCGGGCGGTCACCACGAGGACGGGGGGCTTGTCGTCGCCGTCGGAATCGCAACCGGCCAGCGCCGCCAAAAGGCACAGGCAACCGACCAGTGCCATGAATCCCCGACATGTTCGCGTTTTCAAGAGTACGTTCCTTTTGATTGATCACCAGGGCCATCTCCGTCAACTATACCAAAGCAATGGGGCGGCGACCAGCGGTCACCGCCCCCTCCCCTCCGGGCGTTGACGCCCCCACCAAGGATTCAATAGGCCGCCAAAACCGCCCGCCGGTTGAAGTGGAACGAGCCACGCATGACCACAGCCCCGGTGGCCACCAGGTCGATGGCCGTGATGCGCCCGCCGGGAACCTTCAGGTGGATTTCTGCTCTGGTGGGCCGACCCAGGGAATGGCCCTGCTCGGTCACCACCTTCAGTTTGTCCGCCAGGGGAACCAGCCCCCGGTCGACCAGGTAGGCCGCCACGGCGCCGAGAGAGGTGCCGCTGGCCAGGTCTTCGTCCGCTCCCACGCGGGGATGGAAGAAGCGGCAATGGAAATCGGCTTCGCTGCTGTAGGTGTCCGGGCAAAAGAGGGTGATGCCGCCGACGCCGCGGCGGTCGGTCAATTCACCGATGCGCTCCATGTCCCGGAACACGCCCCGGATGGCGTTGCGCTCGTTGACCGGAACGATGATCTGGTCGAAACCGCAGGACACCCGGTGCGGACCGTGATCGCCGATTCGCAGGTACTCGGCGGGCAGGTCGAGGGCCGCGGCAACCTCGCCCGCGGGCACCGGTTCACCGAACCGGGGGTCCGGCAGACGCAGGGTGATATGGGTCCGGCCGTCCTCCCCGGCGGTCAGGGTTACCGGCAGAATACCCGCCCCGGTTTCCAGACGGATCTCCAACCCGTCCGGATGGGGCTTGTAGAATCCCCGGTCGGCCATGGAGGCAAAAGCGGCAATGACCACGTGGCCGCTGAGAATGGCTTCACGCCGTTTGGTAAAAAACCGCAGACGGACATCGGCCCCGGCAGATTCCGGCGGCAGAACGAAACCGGCTTCCATGGAAAGCTCGTCGGTGATCTGAAGCATCTCGGCTTCGGTAAGGGTCGCCGCGTTGGGAATGATGGCGGCGGGATTGCCGGTGAACGGACGCTCAGCGAAGGCATCAACAATGTGGAAGGGAATGATAGCCATGGCGTCCTCTTTCGTTTTGGCACCGGTTTTCCGGACACCGATCCAGGCACCCGACGGCGGGTTTTCTGGAGAACCCGGACACCGGGCGGGTACGCGAGGAGCGATGAAATCATGTTAACAATAAAACATGGCCTTCACAACCAGCTTGCCCTGCGGGCCCCGGGGAACTTTTTTTCAGAGAGGGGTTCAGAGCCAGGTCCCCACCGCCCTTGGAAAGGAATTCATGATCTCACTGATGTTTAACCGTTTCGGACCGTCCGTCTTTTTTCGCCTGGTCGCCGGCCCGGTGCTGACGGTACTCGTTCTGGGCCTGATGCCGGGTGCCTCCCCGGCCACCGCCGAACAGGTAGCAACCGCAGCAACCGGACAGACGGAGCTGGCGCAGGAAATCATCGACCTGATCCGCCGGGAACAACGGGACGAAGCACTGCCTTTGTGCCGGAACTTCAACGAACGCTTTCCCGGTGACCAGGCCATGCTTTACAACCAGGCCTGCCTGGAAAACATGACCGGGAGCCCCGAGACAGCCATCGCCACCTTCGCCAAGGCGGTGGCCGCGGGATTCGACGATTTCGCCCTGGCTTTCAGCGATCCGGACCTTGCCGATCTGAAAGACCATCCCGACATGATCGAGCTGTCCCGGCAGCATCAGATCCGCCTGTCGCGACTGGCCTCAGCCAAGGCCGAAACCCTTTCCTGGCAAAGCATTTCACCTCCCATCCCCCTAACCACAGGCTATAGCGACATCGCCCCGGGTGATCCGGAAATACGCCTGACCTGGACGCCGGTGGGTCTGGATATCGAACTGCTCGCCACCGGACGCTGGTCCGACCTGGGGGGGCCGGATAATCTGGCGCCCTGGAACGGGGGCTCCGGGCTGGTCCTGACGCTGGGGACCCTGGATCCGGATGACGAAGAATTTACGACCGCCAACTTTTTCATGTTCGCCTTCGGCCTGGAGAGCCGCACTCCGGTGGGCGCCATCTACCTGGCCGGCCAGGACCGCTGGCAGTCCCTGTCCGAACTGGTGCCGAAGATCAGGCAGGACGCCGCGGACAACCTGGAACTTCGGACCACGATCCCCTGGGCCAGCATCCTGCCCTACAATCCCCTGGTGGAAGGCAGGCTGGGCTTCAACGCCGCCCTGCGTCTTGCGGACCCCGGCGGCCGACTTTCAGCCTCCCTGGTGCCGGACCCCGCCACCTTCCGGCCCCGGTCCGCCGAGAGGCGTATCGCCCCGCTCCATTTCCAGGCCGCGTCCGTCGCCGAAGACGTGTTCATGGGCAAGGTGTCCAACACCATCAGTGGAACCGAACCGGTCGACATAGATCTGGTGGTGGTTTCCCGGGAAGACGGGCCCGGACTTTTGACCATCGACTTTTTGGGGGGACCCGAACAATCCCTGCTTCCCGAAGGACAGGCGAGCCAGTCGATCGAACTGGCCCGGGGTCTCAACCGGCTGACCCGCCAGGCGGATTTCTCGGACCTGAAGACCGGCGCGTATGTCATCAAGGCCACATTGACGTTTCCTTCCGGCCGCACGCAGCCCTGGGGTTCCACGGTTCTCCAATTGGCGCCCGGGTGGCGCGAGGAATTCGCCACGCGGATCGAACAGCTGAACGGGAAGGAAAGACCGACAGCCCTCTTCCACCTCGAAGCGATTGAAAAGGCGATAGCCGCCCATCACCCTCGCCGGGGACCCGGGGCCATCGTCACGACCATCAACGAGCTGGGCGGTCTGCTGGACAATGCGGAATCCGGCGGCTCGATCATGCCGGACAAGGGCTCCTTCCTGGCTGTCTACTCCGGCCCCGACGGGGACACGAGGGTTTGCCACGTCTATCTGCCGGCCCGTTGGAAAACAGCCGCCCGCCTGAACCCGGTCCTCATGCTCACCGCCTCGTCCGGCCTGGCCGGCGTCCTTGCCGACCGCATGGGCCAGAATTACGAGCAGGGCCGGCAGTTGCCCACCCTCAAGGCCGGATCCGACGAAGGGTTTCCCATCTATCTTGTTCCCCGCCTGGAGCCCCTTGTGAAGAGGGGCCCGGTGGATTTGACGGCAGAGGCCGCATCATCCCTGGCCTGGGCGCTGGACACTTTCGAAACGTCGACTCTTTCGCTGGCCGGATCCGACCTGGGCGCCGCCGCCGCCCTGCAACTGGCCCGGGAACGTTCCGCCGCCCTGAAGGCCATGATCATCTTTTCCGGCGGAAGCCTGGAGCCCTGGCCCCAGGCGAACCTCGATTTCATCAGGCAGCAACTGGCCGGTTTCCCCGGCGACATTCCGGTCTCCTGGGCGGACTTCATCAACGAAACCCGGTATGCCGGCCAAGGTCCCCTGATTCTCGAGGCGCTGCAGGATCTGGGCGCCGACATCGTGGAGGTGGAAAAGGTACGCGGCGGGCTGAATTTCACCCAGGCGGCCGACCGGACCGTCCTGTGGGCGGAGGGATTGCGCTGAGCCCCGCTTCCGAATAAACTCTGCGGGTCACGGGTAGGATCGCCCGTCCCCCACTCCCTGATCCCCTTTAGGAGGCGTCATGCTATTCCTTCACGAGCGCAATTCCAGTGTCCGTGTGTTCCTCACCTTGCTGACCTGCCTTTTGACGGCCGCCGCCCTGCCGGCGCTTGGCGGCGAGGAAGTGATGAAGGAAGGCGTTCTCCACGTCGTCAACGGCGCCGAACCATCCGGCGGCCGCCAGACCATGGAACTCGAGGAACTGTGGCAGATCGGCGGTGAAGACGACGAAGAGACCGTGTTCGGGATCATCAACAAGGTCCTGATCGACGACGACAACAACATCTACCTGCTCGATGCCCAGCTCTCGGAAATCAGCGTCTTCTCCCCCGAGGGGGAATTGATCAACACCCTGGGCCGCGAAGGCGACGGACCCGGTGAATTCAGGGGTCCCACGGACATGTGCTTCCTGCCCGACGGCACCATCGGCGTGCTGCAGGCCTTTCCGGGCAAGGTCATCAAGCTGAATCTGGACAATACCTCCGCGGGGACCTGGCCCGTGGGCGATCCCACCCAGGGGGCCTTCTACATCATGCGGGGCCTGCGCGCGGGCGGCGGGTTGGTGGTGGCCGGCGGCACCGAGCAGCACGTCGACCAGGCTGAAGGAATCGTCGACCGGGAGACTTTCCTCAGCACCATTTCCACCGAAGGACTGCGCGACAAGACCTACTCCTCCAACACCGTGTCCTTCAAGTTCCAGGACCTGAAATTCGACGAAAAAACCCTCATCGACGGCGCCGACCGCCGCTTCGACGTCGGTCCGGACGGCCGGGTGGCGGTGGCTATCCCGCGCAACGGCTACGAGGTGAGCCTCTTCGCCCCCGACGGCACCCTGGAACGCGTCTTTTCCCGCGAATACGAACCCTGGGTGCGGGATGAGCGGGTCGCGGGCATCTGGCAGAGAATCCTGGAAACGATCCGTGCCCAGCAGGCCCCAAACGCACCGGTCAGCTGGGAAGACACCGAGCCGGACGTCGAGTTCCTGCGCGTGGCCTCGGACGGATCGATCTGGGTCCTGAACAGCCGGGCCATGTGGACCGGGACACCGGACGCCTTCACTTACTATGATGTCTTCAGCGCCAGCGGGCACTTCGAGAAACAGGTTGCGGTGGTTTGTGAAGGCAATCCCCAGGAGGACATCCTGTTTTTCGCGGGCGACGACCTGGCCTTCATGATCACCGGATTCTGGGATGCCGCCCTTTCGCGGTTCGGCGGCGCCGGCACCGACGATGACGAGGAAGAGGCCGAGCCCATGTCAGTCATCTGCTACCGGGTGAAATAGAGCTGGTAAAATCCGTTCCGGGCGTTCTGGTAGTGGGACGCCCGGGCATACTGTTCCTTCAGCAAACGAGGCCCTTTTGATAAAGATTTCCCGCACGCCGACCCTCATCACCTGCCACGCCCTTGTCCTACTTCTCGGCATCGGGGGACTTTCCCCGGCACCGTCGGCCCTGGCCGAGATCCCGGTCGTCGCCAACGGCGACAATCCGGCCGCCGGCCTGGTGACAAAACAACTCGAGGAGATGTGGCGCATCGGTGGCGAGGACGACGAGGACAACCTCCTGGGTGTCGTCAACCAGGCCCTGACCGACGACGAAGGCAACGTCTACCTGCTGGACGTCCAACTGGTCGAGGTCCAGGTCTTCGATCCGGATGGGATGTATGTCCGATCCCTCGGCAAGCGCGGCGACGGCCCCGGCGAGGTGCGGAACGCTTTCGGCGCCCTGTTTCTGCCCGACGGCACGCTCGGGCTGGTCCAGGGTTTTCCCGGCCGCATCGTCAAGGTCGACCTGGAAGGATTGCCCGCCGGGGAAATGAGGCCCGGCGGTGACGATCCTTCCGCCGGCGGGTTTTTCGCCCTGCGCAGCGCCGCCGCAGTGGGCAACCATCTGATCCTGGGCGGAGCGAAAATTTCCCGGGGCGACAACTCGCGGACCGCCGTCAGCTTCATCGCCGCCCATGGCGCCGACGGCCTGGAAACGGCCCGCTACCTCGAAAAAACCGATGTCCGGGAGTTCCGCCGGGCGGAATTCTCGGAAAAGGACCAGTTCTTTCCCGGACAGGGCGGTTGGACTCTCGACAAGGAAGGACGGGTCTACGTGGCGCCGTCCAGGAACGAATACCGGATCGAGGTCCACGCCCCGGGCGGGGCCCACGAACGTACGATCACCCGCCAATACGACTCCTGGAAACGAACCGACGCCGAATCCGACCGGGCCCGTGAATTGATGATGCCCTTCCGGCGACGCAACAGAAACGCCATCAACGTCGTAGTGGAACCGACCGAACGTGATATCCTCGCCATGCGCGTGGACGACCAGGGCAATCTCTGGGTCCTGCCCAGCAGGGGGATCCAGGACCAGAATGAGGGCATCCACTCGACCTGGGACGTTTTCGACGGGTCCGGGGCCTTCGTCAACCAGGTCGCCTTCGCCTGCGAGGGTAACGGACGCAATGACGCGTTGTTTTTCCCGGGCGGCGGACTGGCCGTCCTGGTCAGGGAACACGCCGAAGCCATGTTCGCCTTTCGTGGCCGCGGGGCCGACAATCCCGACGCCCAGGAAGAGGAGGACGGCGAAGCGCTGCCCCTGGAAGTAATCTGTTACAAAATCCTGCCCTGAGAAATCCGGGGCGCGGTATCAACGGGGGGAACCACCCATGTCCAAGCGAATTTCCTTGCCGGAAACCTTCTTCTTTCTTTTGCTGGCGGCACTGATCACCGGCGGCGCCGCGGTCGCGGAACCGGACACGGCCGACCTGACCGAACTGTGGCGGGCCGGCGGCGAGGACGACGAGGTCTTTTTCGGGTCCGTGGCCGCCATCCGCACCGACAGCGAAGACAATATCCTGCTGCTCGACGGCCAGTTGTCCGAGGTGCACGTCTTTTCGCCCGATGGAGAACATCTGAGGACGGTTTTCCGTGAAGGGGACGGCCCGGGTGAAATCCGCCAGCCCAACGACATGTTCGTCACCGCCGACGGAACCGTCTGCGCCCTGTCGGGCTTCCCCGGGAAAATCGTCAAGGTTTCCGCCGACGGCACGCCCGCCGGCCAAGCGTCCTTTTCCCTGGGTGAAGGCGCCCAGGTCCCGATGGGAGTCCTGAACCGGGGCTTCGACATGCCCGAAGGCATCCTCCTGGTTGGCATCCGCATGGTCTTCAGCGGGACGGTCACCACCCAGACCTATTTCCTGTCGCTTTGTACCGATGAGGGGGTTCAAAAAACCGCCCTGGTCGAAAAGAACAACGACATCGACTACAGCGATTTCGTGATGACGGAAACGGGCCTGGATTTCGTCTGGAACCGGGTCGCCGTGGATCCGCAGGGAACGATCTACGTGGCTCCTGAACGCAACCAATATGAGATCAAGGTATTCGACCGGTCGGGCGCCGCGGTTCGTACCATTTCCCGCGCATATACCCAGGAGAACCGCGACAAGGAAGAGAAGAAGGCCGCCCGGCAGATTCTGGAAGCGATCGCGGCCTACTATCCCCGCCCTCCCCACAGCTACACCACCGAAGAGACCCAGGCGGCCATCGCCGGCATGTGGGCCACCGATGACGGCCGGCTGTGGGTCCAGACCGGCGATGCCCACAAAGCCACGCCCGAGGGCAGTTGGATCGTGTTGGATGTCTTTGCTCCCGACGGGAAATTTGAAAAGCAGGTGGCCCTTCCGGGAAGCTATCAGGCCCGGCAGGACGCCCTTTTCGTGCAACCGGACGGCCGGATCATCGTAGTGGTGGGAGCGCTGGACGCCTTCCTGAACCAGCAGGCCGTCAGCAGTGATGAAGGCGGCGGTGAATCGACCGCGCAGCCCCTTGAAGTCATCTGTTATCGCATGGGTCCGTGACCCGTTTTTTTTTCAATACCCGCGGGTTTTTCCCGCCCTGTTCGTGACCGATCGTGACCGATCCCTGGAAAGGCTGACCATGCAGACCCCCCTCGACGTTCGCCGTCCGCGCCGTACCGCGGCCGCCCTTGTCCTTCTTTCCGCCATCATCCCCCTGGTTCTGGCCGGCTGCCTCGGATCCGGCGGAGACGGCACCGAAGCCGATTCCACCGCCGCGGGCGACAGCACCACCGCCGCCGCGGACACCAGCGGCACGAAGAAGAAGCCCAAGAAGGAAAAGTCCATCAAGGTGAACATCGGCGAGGTGCGTAGCGGCGACCTGGTTCTGCCCGTATACGCCGACGGCGCCATCCGCACCCCCCAGTCCGTGGTGATCAAGACCAAGGTGGGCGGTCAGCTGCTGGATGTCGTGGTCCGGGACGGCGACAAGGTCCGCAAGGGTCAGCTGCTGGCGAAAATCGACCCGCGGGAATACGAGATCGCCCTGGAGGAAAGTCGCTACCGGCACCTGCAGGCCCTCAGCCAGATGGCCGCCGAGGCCGACACTTTCCAGGTGAACCACCAGGCCGTCAGGGATTTCACCGATGCCCGGGACGAACTGGACAAGTTGCGGACCAAGGGCGCGATCACGCGTGAGGAATACCAGAACCGTCTGCTGGAACTGGAGATGGCCGCCCTGCAGAAGGGCGCCTTCCGCGAGGCCGTCTTCCAGCAGCGCACCGGCCTGGCCGAAGCCCGCATGGCCGAAGAAAGGGCCAAGCTGAACCTGGAATACACGGAGATCCGCGCGCCGTTCGCCGGCATCGTGCAGGGATTGACCGTCGTGGACGGGGAAATCGTGGCCACCGGCGCGGCGGTCTGCACCGTCTTCAACAACGAGCAGCTCGAGGCCGCGGTGAACATCCTGGAAGCCGACCTGGGCCACCTGACGCCGGGTCGTCCCGTGCTGATGGCCGTGCCTGCCACCGACGACACCCTGCGCGCGGTGGTCGATGTGATCAGCCCCACCCTTGATCAGGCGACCCGCACGTGCGAGGTCCTGATCCGCTTCGCCAATCCCGAGGGACGATTCCGCCCGGGCATGTTCGTGCGCGCCCAGATCGCCGGCGTGGTCTTCAAGGACAAGCTGCTGGTCCCCCAGGCCGCGCTGCTGATCCGCGACAACCGGCCCCTCGTCTTCAAGAAGGAAGGCGACCGGGCCCGCTGGCTCTACGTGGACATCGGACTGGAAAACGAGCAGTGGGTGGAGATCCTGAAGGTGCACAGCGGCGGTTCGCTGAGCCCCGGCGACGAGGTGGTCGTCAGTGACCACCTGACCCTGGCCCACGAAGCCAAGATCAAGGTGCGCAAGCGGATACCGCCGGTCGACAAGTGGGATTTCGCCAACTTCGGTGAGGTCGCGGCCCAATGATCATCCAGACCGCCGTCCGTCGGCCCGTCGCCATCCTGATGCTGTTCGCCGGCCTGGTGCTGATCGGATTCCAGGCCCGGCAAAGGCTCTCGGTGGACCTGCTGCCGTCGATCAACTATCCCAACCTGACCGTCATCACCAACTACACCGACACGCCCGCCGACGACCTGACCCGGCTGGTCACCCAGCCGCTGGAAGAGGTCATCACCGGACTGGCCGGCGTGCGGCGCGTGGTTTCCAAAACGCGCGAGGGCGTGTCGACCATCACGGTGCAGTACGAGTGGGGCACCGAGATGGACTTCGCCAACCTGCACCTGCGCGAGGCCATCGACCGCGTCAGTTACCGCGACGATTTTCCCGAGGCCGCGGACCGGCCGCTGATCCTGCGTTGGGATCCCGGCGCCCGCCCCATCGCCATCATGGTCCTGCACGGCGACGACCCCATGGCGCGCATGACCGAGTTCGCGCGCGAAGTGGTCAAGCCCGCCCTCGAACAGATCAACGGCGTCAGCCAGGCCGAGGTCATCGGCGGGGCCGAACGCGAGATCCTGGTGCGGCCCGACTTCGACAAGCTGCGGCTGTACGGCCTGACGATGGAAGACCTGAGCACCGCGCTGCGGGTCGCTAATATCAGCTTTCCCGGAGGACGTATCCGCAAGGGGCCCTTGCACTTGCCGTTACGCATCCTGGGCGAGTTCGAAAACCTGGACGAGATCCGCAAGACCGAGATTCCCGCCGCCGGACCGGGCATCACCATCGGCAACCTGGCCGAAGTCATCGATACGGTCAAGGAACCCGAGGGGTTCACCCTGAACGGGGATGAAGAGGTGGTCTCGCTGCACCTGTACAAGGAGGTCGGCGAAAACACCATCTCGGCCACCGTCGAGGTGGACAAGGTCCTGGGCATCCTGGGCGACCAGTATCCCGACTTCGACTACTCGTTCATCTACAAGGACGCGGAGTTCGTGCAGGAGAGTTTCCAGGGCCTGGAAGACTCGCTGAAGTACGGCGCCGGCCTGGCCTTCCTGGTGCTGTTCTTCTTCCTGATGAACTGGCGCAGCCCGGTCGTGGTCGGCCTGGCCATTCCCGTTTCGATCATGACCACGTTCGCCTTCCTCTACTTCGCCGACGTTGGTTTGAACCTGATGTCCCTGGGCGGCCTGTCATTGGCCGCCGGTATGCTGGTGGACAACTCCATCGTCGTATTGGAGAACATCAACCGGCACCTGCGCCTGAAGAAGGGAAGTTCGCAACCCATCGGCGAGATCTGCTCCGGAGCCGCGGCCGAGGTGGCCTCCCCCGTGGTCGCCGCCACCCTGACGACCGTGGCCGTCTTCTTCCCCGTCATCTACGTGCCGGGCATCGCGGGCGAGTTCTTCCGCGACCAGGCCCTGACGGTCACCATCTCGCTGGTGGTTTCGATTTTCGCCGCCCTGCTGCTGCAGCCCATGCTGTCGGCGCACATCCTCAAGACGCCCAAGGACGTTCCCAGCCTGATCTTCCGGCCCGGGGAGCGTCTCTTCCAGACCGTCATCCGGAAATACCACGGGGTGCTGGAACGGGTCATGGACCACAAGGTTGTTTTCCTGGCCGTGGTGCTGATCGCGCTGGCGGGGGTCGGCCTGCTGGGCACGAAAATGAGGCTTTCGTTCATGCCCGACCGCACCCGCGGCGACTTCACCCTGGCCGTGGAACTGCCCGCCGGAACGCCGCTGGAAATGACCTACGTCACCGCCGGCAATCTGGCCGGTTTCCTGGTGCCCATGGAAGAGGTCGAAACCGTCTACACCCAGGTCGGCGTCACCGAAAAGACCCTGGCCAGCCTGAAGGAGTACAGCTCGGCGAACACGGCCCGCATCCGGGTCATGCTGCGCCCGTCCCGTCAAGGCCGGCAGGACATGGAACGGGTCAAGGAACGGTTGCAATCGCGCCTGGCCGCCCAGGAAGGCACCGTCTTCGTGTTCAGCGAAGAGGGTGTCGGGCTGCGCGAAATCCTGGCCAGCGGCGAGGCGTCCTTCACCCTGGGCGTGGTGGCCGAAAAATCGGAGGAAGCCCGGATCGTGGCCGAAGATCTTTTACCGCAGTTGCGGGCGATCGACGGTCTGGGCGACGTGGAAATGGACCGCATGATGGGCAACCCCACCGTCGAAGTGACCGTGGACCGGGAAAAAGCCCTGCGCTTCGGCCTGGAGCCAGAAGCCCTGGCCCGCGAGCTGCGCAACCGCATTCAGGGCACGGTGGCGACGACCTACAACGAGATCGAACAGAGGATCGACATCGCCGTGCGCCTGCCCCGGGACCAGCGTTACGACCTGGCCACCGTGCTGGCCTCCCCCGTGGCCGTGGGCGAGGGCAAGACAGTGCCCCTGGGTTCGTTCGTGATCCAGACCCGCGGCACGCCCGTGCGGGAAATCGTGCGGCGCGACCAGCGGCGGCAGGTCACCATCTCCGGCGACGTTAACGGACGGACCGTGGCCGAGGTCTGGCAGGACGTCGACGCCCTGCTGGCCAGGGTCGAGGTCGGCGAAGGCGTCGCCTTCGTCACAGGCGGCGAGCAGGAAGAGATCAACAACAGTTTCCGTGATCTGGGTTACGCCCTGCTGCTGAGCGCCCTGCTGGTCTACATGATCCTCGCCGCCCAGTTCGAGAGTTTCCTGGATCCGCTGATCATCTCGGCCGTGCTGCCCGTGGGCGTGGCGGGCGCGCTGGTCACCCTGGCGGTGACCGGGCAAAGCCTGAACATCATTTCACTGATCGGCATGATCGCCCTGCTGGGCATCGCGGTGAACGACGCCATTGTCAAGGTGGCCACCATCCGCCGGCTGCGGTCCGAAGGGATGTCCGGGCGCGAGGCGATCATGGAAGCCAGCACCCTGCGCTTCCGGCCCATCATCATGACCACCGTGACCACCGTGCTGGCCATGGTGCCGATGGGGCTGGGCCTGGGCACGGGCGAGCAGATGCAACGCCCGCTGGCCATCACCATTATCGGGGGACTGAGCATCGCCACGTTTTTGACCCTGTTCCTGACCCCGGTGGTGTACGAGATGCTGCACCGCCGCACGGACAAGGAATACTGACCGGGAGACGATTGCCGTGATCCGTTTTGCCGTCGACCACCCCGTCGCCACGTGGATGCTGTTCACGGCGCTGATCGTGACCGGCGTGTACGCCCTGCCCCGGCTGAACATCGAGGCGATGCCCGAAACCGAACTGCCGGAGCTGTCGATCGTCACCAGTTGGAACGGCGCCTCCCCCAGCGCCATCCAGCGGTCGGTCACCCTGCCCATCGAAGAGGCTGTCGCGGGCTGCCACGGCGTCGAGGACCTGGATTCCCAGTCCCGGCACGGGCAGAGCTCGGTCACGGTCAAGTACAAGCGCGGCACCGACATGGAGTTCGCGCGACTGGAACTTTCCGAACGCCTGGGCGCCGTCCGCCGCACCCTGCCCGCCCAGGCGGGCCAGCCCTACATCCGCCCCTACGTGCCCGAGGAACTGCGCACCGAGGAATTCTTTTCCGTCAGCCTGATCTCGCCGCTGTCCATGAACGACCTGCGCGACCGGGCCGAGACCTGGCTGGTGCCCCGCTTCCTGGCGATTCCCGGCGTGGCCGACGCTGAACTGCGCGGCGGCGCGCGCCCCATGATCAAGGTGCTGCTCGACCTGGAACTGATGGAAAGGTACGGCCTGACCGCCGACCTGATCGCCGGCCGGCTGGATGCCCTGGACGACATCACGCCCGCCGGAGCGGTCCGCCGCAGCGGCCTCGAACTCACGGTCAGCGTGCAGGAGGATGTCTCGCTGCGCATGCTGGAAGACACGGTGCTGCGCACCATCGCGGGGCAGCCGGTCACCCTCGGCCACGTGGCGCGCGCCCAACCCGATTTCGAGGACATCTCCTACTACAGCCGCATCAACGGTGAAAACGTCATCACCCTGAACGTCACCAAGCGCAGCGGCCAGAACTCCATTTCGGTGAGCCGGCGCCTGCGCGCCGAGATGCCCCGCATCGAAGCCGAAGCCCCCTTTGCCGTGACCTTCGAGGTGGACCAGGACGAGGGCGAGGATCTGGAGGAAAAGCTCGAGGAACTGGTGATCCGCTCCTTGATCATCCTGGGCCTGCTGTTCATCCTGCTGGCCATCGCGCTGAAGCAGGTGCGGCTGACCGGCATCGTCATCTTCTCGATTCTGCTGGCCATCGTGATCTGCCTGTCGCTGTTCTACTTCTTCGGTGTTTCGGTGAATTTCATCACCATCAGCGGGTTGACCGTGTGTTTCGGCATGCTGCTGGACAACAGCATCCTTGTGCTGGACGCCATCCACCGCCGCCTGACCGGCCGCTGGGAAGGCGACAGCCGCCTGGCCTTGATCCGCGGCACCCGCGAGGTGGCCTTCCCCATCATGGCCACCACGCTGACCACGGTGGTGGCGTTCCTGTCGTTCATCTTCATGACCGACCGGTTG
>JBDLKA010000070.1:0-18639 GCA_039714075.1 Candidatus Krumholzibacteriota bacterium
CGTGGTCCACAGGGTCATGGCCCTGATCCGCTCGGCACGCGCCGGCATACTGGATATCACTGCGAAAAACGCCCCCCGGGGGGCATTTGGGGACAATAAATATGTTGTCAATAGTACGGTGAAAGACAGTGAAGAAATTTTAAGGGATTGAGAACAAATAATATAACTAAAAAAAGTGCCCCCGGGGGCACTTTGGTATATCCAACCTATTGATAATTATTAGAGATCCCAACTTTCCTTATTATTCAATTCAGACGGTGAACATCTCCGGCGTCCGGACTATCATTGGTGCAGGTTGTAGAGTTGGAAAGGGGCGATGTGACGAATCAGCGGAATCTTGAGGACGGGAACCCTCCGGAAGACCAGGACGCGGTGCCCCTGGAAATCGACGGGGTTCTGGATCTGCACATGTTCCCGCCGGACCAGGTGAAGGGCCTGGTGCGGGATTATATCGACGCCTGCCTGGAGGCCGGAATCCTGGATTTGAGGATCATCCACGGCAAGGGGATCGGTGTTCTCCGCACGATCGTATACAGTATACTCGAGAAGCACCCGGCCGTGGAAACCTTTGGCCACCCATCGGATAGCGGATCATGGGGGGCGACGGTCGTGCGTTTGAAACCCGGATCGGAATAGGGAGCCATGGGCCGGAAAAAGGGCAAATCCAACCCGCGAACCCCCACCGCCGGCCCGCGGCGGGGAAAGCGGCGGTCCATCCGGTACGAGGCCGAGGAGCAGTGGCCGGAAGAGCGCGAGGAGGCCCGCAAAAAAGCCCGGGAAGATGCCCCGCCCTCGGTTCATCTTCGTAAACTCACTGTTGATGAAGCACTTAGGCGCTTGGAGACCCAGTTGCAGGGTTTTGCCGGGCAAAAACAGCGTGAAGTCCTGGTGATTCATGGCAAAGGGCAGGGGTCGCAGGGAGGAATATCCGTTTTGGGCCCTGAAGTAAGGGATTGGTGCGATCGGCACCCCGCTCTGGTATCATCCTGGAGAGAGGCGCCCGCGCGCTGGGGCGGATCAGGCGCCATCGTGGTGGTGCTCAACTTATGACAGAGACAGGTGACATGACCGTCGATAATATTACCGAACCTCAACCCGAGCGCCTGGGCGAACGGGGTTTTTTGGCCGGAACCGTCGCTCTGGTCACGGGGGGAGCCCGCCGGGTTGGGCGCCACCTGTGTCTGGCCCTGGCCCGGGAGGGGGCCACGGTGGTGGTCCATTACCGGACCTCCGCTTCCGCCGCCGCGGCCACGGTTCTTGAGTTGGAAGCATTTGGGGGACAAGCGTTTAAAGTGAATGGCGACCTGGCTCAGCCCGAGGTTGCTTCCGCGTTGGTCGCCGATGCGGCCGCGGTGGCCGGCAGACCGCTGGATATCCTGATCAACAACGCCTCGGTATTCGGGCCGGGCAGCCCCGCGACCACGACGGTCCAGGAGTGGGACCATCATCAGGCCGTCAATTTGCGCGCGCCGTTTCTGCTGTCCCAGGCCTTCGCCGCTCAGGTTTATGCCGGAAACACCGGCAACATAATAAATTTCAATGATTTCAGGGCTATTCAGCCCGGAGCTGATCATTTCGCCTACACCATGAGCAAGGTGGGGTTGCATGGCCTGACGCGCAGTCTGGCGGTGGCCTTGGCGCCGGCGATCCGGGTCAACGAGCTGGCTCTGGGCGCGGTTCTGCCCCCGGAGGACGCGTCGGGTGAATACGAGCACACTCTGCGGGAGCAGATTCCCACAGGCAAATTTCCTTCATTAGATGAAGTAAGTCACGCGATGATGTTTCTCCTTGGAAATAATGGGGTTACCGGGCAGACCATCTTCGTGGACGGAGGACGGCACCTGACCTGACGGGAAGATATTGTCCTGGAACACTGAAATAACTTCATGATGTGGAGGTCCCATGTCCCGCCTGAAGAAAAAACTCATCGTCGTCGGCGACCGCCTGCTCATCCGCCCCGAGGAAGGCGAGGAACGCACCCACGCCGGTCTATATCTGCCCCAGTCTGCGGTGGCGGCGCGGCAGGCCCGCGGGGGCTGGATCGTGTCCGTGGGGCCCGGGGTGCCGGTCGTCAACCCCATGGACATGATGGACGAGCACTGGACCGACAACGAATCCCCGCATGATCCCCAGCCGCGCTTCATGCCGCTGCAGGCCCAGGAGGGTGACTACGCCCTGTTCCTGCACAAGGCCGCGGTGGAGATCACCTTCGAGAAGAAGAACTACCTGATCGTGCCCAACAGCGCGGTTCTGGTTCTGGTCAGGGAAGGCTTCGATTCCGAACCCGCGAACTGGGAGGGCAACAGCAACTGATAAGGGCGGTCCCCATGAGACCGCTCTTCCCTACCGGATAACTATGGATTACACTCCGGGCCGTTCCGGCGATCTACCTCAAATCGACCGAAGGACACCCGATGATCGGCAAGACCCTTGCCCACTACGAGATCCTGGCCAAGATCGGCCAAGGCGGCATGGGTGAGGTATATCGAGCCCTCGATAAGAAGTTGGATCGCGAGGTGGCGCTCAAGATCGTCCCCACCGACATGGCCCGCGATCCCGACCGCCTCAAACGTTTCGAACGCGAGGCCAAGACGGTCGCCGCGCTCAAGCATCCGAATATCGTCACCATATACAGCGTCGAAGAGGCCGAAGGATTACGCTTCCTGACCATGGAGTTGGTGGAAGGCAGGACGCTCACCAACACCCTGCTGAAAGAAGGTCTTCCACTGGACCGCCTCTTCGACATTGCCATCCCGCTTGTCGACGCCGTGAGCAGCGCTCATACCAAGGGTATCACCCACCGGGACCTCAAGCCCGACAACATCATGATCGACGGCGAGGGCAGGCTGCGCGTGCTCGACTTCGGCCTGGCCAAGCTCCAGGACACACAGGAGCGGGGAGACGGGATACGGACCACGACGGTCTCCGCCGGAACCGAGGAAGGAAAGATCCTCGGGACGGTGGCCTACATGTCGCCGGAACAGGCTGAGGGAAAAGCCGTCGATGCGCGGTCGGACATTTTCTCGCTGGGCACGATTCTCTACGAGATGGCGACCGGTACCCGGCCCTTCCTTGGCGACACGAGTATCTCCACCATCGGATCGATCCTGAAGGACGAGCCTGTCTCGGTCACGGAACTGAACTACTCCATGCCCCGCCACGCGGGTCGGATCATCGGCCGGTGCCTGGCCAAGGATCCTGGTCGCCGCTACCAGACGGCCGTGGATCTGAGAAACGATCTCGATGGGCTCAAAGATGAGATCGAATCCGGAGGGAATCTGCTCGAAAGTGCCGCCGGATTTGATCCTGCGGCCGACCCCGGGCCGCCGCATCGAAGCAGGGCGAAGCTTTGGCTGCCCGTAATCGCGGTGGCGATCGTCGTGGCCGTACAGTTGATTTTTCAGCCGTTCAAGGTCGAGAACACCTCCGACCGCCCGGCGACGGCTGGAGAGAACACGCTGGCCGTCATGTACTTCGAGAACATGGTCGACCGAGCGGACTCCTCGCGTCTCGGCGAAATCGCCACGAATCTCCTCATTACGGACCTGTCGGAAGCGGACAACGTCAAGGTGCTCTCCAGTCAGCGACTTTACGATATCCTCAAGCTCAAGGGGAAGGAGGGCGCCAAACTGATCGATCGGGAGACCGCCACCGAGGTCGCGCAGCACGCGGGCGCCCGCCGGATGTTGCTGGGGAGCATACTTCAGACCGAACCCCATGTGCTGATCACGGCGCAGCTGGTGGACGTGGGCACCGGCGAGATTGAGGCGTCGCAGCGTGTTTCGGGGGAGGCCGGCGAACGGGTGTTCGCGCTGATCGACAGATTGTCCGACGAGGTACGCAAGGATCTTGAACTGCCGGCAGGATCTTCTGCCGCCACCGAAGTTTCCGTGGCTGATGCCACGACCCACAACCGTGAAGCGTACCGCTCCTATCTGGAGGGTATCGAGTACGAACGCAGATACTACTTTGAGCAGGCGCTGGAGGCCTTCAAACGGGCGGCCGAGTTGGACTCGGATTTTGCGATGGCCCACTACGCCGTGGCCCGCCGTTCGCCCAACTCGACCGAGTCGAGGCATGAAATCGAGCTGGCAAAAAAACTGTCCTCCAGTCTCGGGCAAAGGGAAAAGCGTTACATCAATTCGAAGTACGCTTCACTTCACAGCGATATCGAGACCGCCATTCGTGAGATGGAATTGCTCATTGAGGCGTATCCCGACGAAAAGGACGCGTACTTTCGCCTGGGCAATCTCTACCAGAGTCGAGATGAGCAGCGGGCCATTGAATACTACCGCCGAGCGGTTGAGATCGACCCGTTGTTCAGGGATGCCTACAACCAACTCGCTTATAGGTACCAGAGCTTGAATGAATTCGACAATGCCATCTGGGCGATCACGCAGTATATCAATGTGGCCCCGGACGAACCCAACCCATACGACAGTCGCGCCGACATGTATGCTCAGAACGGCAAGCTGGATCAGGCAATCGAGTCATACCGGAAAGCGCTGGCGATTGATCCGGAGTTTCATATGTCCCGGGCCGGGCTCGGCCACATGTATCTGTTCAAACGCGACTACGAGGAGGCAAGGAAGGCTTACCAGGTGCTGGTTGATGCGGACAACCCCACGTGGCGGACGGATGGACGGGCGTATCTCGCGTACATTCCACTCGCGCAGGGACAATGGGAGGAGGCGACCCGGATTCTTCACGAGGGCATCGCCGCTGACCAGCAGGAGACCGGCGACTACCAATACTTCGGTCCGGTTCTCAAGCTGTACTCGGTGGCGGTCGCCAACTGCTCTGTGACGTGGGAGGAGGGGTTGGCGTTTACACGGTCCGGAATTGATTTGTTTCGGCGTTTTGATCCGGCCTTCCCCTTCGGGGCCTGGGAAGCCACGGAGCTGTTTTGGCAACTGAAGGGGGGGCAAATCACTCCGGCCGAGGCCGACTCTTCGTTCGCGGGCCTACGGAGGAAAGTCGAGAATGAGAGCCCGCTGAATCTGCCTGCACTCGATTGGGTGGGGGGCAATATCGCCATGGAGCAAGGCCGCTTCCATGATGCGATCGAATCATTCGGGGAAGCGGTCTCCGTCACCAAGCCCTGGTTCTGGTACTATCCACTGCTGGTGTGCTATCTCGAAGTGGGAAGAATCGATGAGGCCGTCGAGTTGGCCGAGCGCCTGCTGCGGTGGCACAGCGACCTGAGGGCTGCATTCCTGTTGGGCGTGAAGATCCACCACTTGGCCGGAAAGGTTTACCAGGCGGCCGGGCAATCGGACAAGGCCATCGAACAGTTCGAACTCTTCCTGATGATCTGGAAGAATGCCGACCCGGTATTTCCCGAGATCGATGACGCAAAACAACGTCTGGAATTCCTGAGACGGTAAATGTAACGAAATGAAAAAAGGAGGTCCCCCGGGGGAACCTCCTTTTGATTTTTTGGCACCCTGTCAGGCCGAACAAAGTATCGAAGGCACGGCCTACCGGTAGTCCTCGGGCGCGGGATACATCTCGTCCCACCAGCCCGGCCTTTCCTTCAGGTGTTTGGCCAGGAATGCCAGAATCGTGTCGTTCCAGACAACGCGCTGCTTGTGGTCCAGGATGTGGTGGTCCTGGCCGACGATCTGCACGTACTCGACCTCCTTGCCGAGAATCTTCAGCGCCGTGAACAGCTGGTCGCTTTCCCCCTTGGGCACGTTGACGTCACTGTCCCCGTGCACCAGCAGCAGCGGCGTGGTGATCTTGTCGGCGTGGAACAGGGGACTCTGTTCGATGAACAGCTCGCGGTCCTTCCAGGGGAACGAATTCGCCAGGGCCCGGCTGCCGTAGGCGTAACCCCACAGGCCCTCGCCCCAGTAGCTGGAGATGTCGGAAATGCCCGCGTGGCTGACCGCTGCGGCGAAGATGTCCGTCTGCGTGACGATGTACTCGGTCAGGAACCCGCCATAAGAGGCGCCCATACAGCCTACACGCTCAGGATCGGCGAAATCGTGGGCGGCCAGGAAGGCCTTGGTGCCTTCGATGACCTCGCCCGCGGTCAAAATACCCCAGTCGTTGACGTGGCGCGCGGCGTACTCCTGGCCGTAACCCGTGGCGCCGCTGGGGTTGGGCACATAGACCACGTAACCCTGCCCCGCCCAGATGTTCTTCGGGTAGCGGCCGCCGAAGTCGCGCGTGATAGGGCTGGTGCCGCCGTAGTAGTAGACGATGACCGGGTATTTTTTCGCGGGATCGAAGTCGGGCGGGTAGTAGACGAACCCGTCCAGTTTCATGCCGTCCGGCAGTTCGGCCACCCAGTTGTCGACCTTGCCGAAGACGATGTCCTGATACTCCCGGACACCCGGATCCAGCAGCAGGCGGGCCTTGTTGTTCACAAGGTCCACCACGTACAGGCGGTTCGGGGTGGTCGCGCTCGAGCCCCGGGCCAGACCGATGCCGGCCTCCCTGGCCACCGTGAACTGTTTGGTGACCTCCATCCCGGTGGTGATTCTCTCCCAGCCGGACCCGCCGGGCTTGTACCGGTACACGCTGTTGTATTGCGTGTCGGTGGTGCGGGCGTAGATGGCGCCGTCGAACCGGGACCACTGCACCGAACTGATGTCGGGCCGGAAGTCGAGGGCCACCGCTTCGGCTTTCCCCGCGGCCAGATCATAGAGGTACAACTGCCCGCCGTAATCGTTGGGTTGGACGCCCTCGGGCAGGGTGTTGCCCAGGCCGTCGAAGGCCGAAGGCGATCCCTGCAGGCACAGGGTCTTGCCGTCGGGACTGAAGATCGCGCCGCTGATCCAGGGATCGGACAGGATCTTTTCCACGGCCAGGGATTCGAGATCCATCAGCCATAATTCGGTAGTGCTGAAGGGCCTTTGCGTGATGTCGGGTTCGCCGGTGAAGAACAGCATTTTCTTGCCGTCGTCGGAAATCTCCCAGCCGCTGGCGCTGACCGGCCCGGCGGTCAGACGCCGGGTCAAGCCATCGGGTATGAACACCTGCATCAGGTGGGAACGGCCGCGCCACCAGGGCTGCCGGTCGGCGGGGTGCAGGACCCGTTTGACCTTGCGGGGATCCTCGTCGGGGGTGCGGCTGATTTCGTAGATGAGCGAGCCGCCGTCCGGCGCCCAGGCCCAGCCGCCGAGTTTTTCGATGTCGGCCAGAACGGTTCCGGTTTCCCCGGTGTCCAGATCGTGCAGCCAGATGGTGGCTTTGCCGCCCGTGTTGGTCTGCCAGGTGAGTTTCCGGCCCTCGGGGTGCCAGGTCACCGATCCCGGAGCCTGCCCGGTGCGCCACAGATACTCAAGACGGCCGGTTTCGGTGTCGCGGACCTCGAACCATTGTTCGCGGTCGTCCCCGTTGCGGTATTCACCCATGCGGATGGCGGCCAGACTTCCGTCGGGCGAAAGGGCCACCCGGGAAATCCGGGGCGCGTTCAGAACAGTTTGGATGTCGACCGGACGATCAGGCGATACATCCAGCTCCAGCGATCCGGCGCCGGCTTCGGCGTCGGGAGTTATGGTTAAACCCAGTTCCCAAGAGATTTCCTCTTCTGTTTCCGAATCGGCTTCCGGATCATCTTCGGAATCATCCTCGGGATCTGTTTCGGCCATGGTCCGCAGCACGACCAGGTGCTTGCCGATGGCCAGCTTCATCTCCCCTTCATGCCGGGCGGGGTTATCCTCGTCGGCTTCCTTCTTCGCCAGGGTCAAAGAGGCGCCGTCCAGAACGCCCTTGAGGGATTGGTCCCCCGTGACGGTCAGCGACACCTTCTGCCAGCGGTCGGTCGTCACGTAGAATGCCAGGTAGTGGACCCGGGCACCCTCTTCCGGCAGGTCGAAGGTAACCGACCCGTCCTTCAGCGATTTCACCCGCCACTTGATGCCTGATCCGTCCGGACTTGGGAATGCACGATCCTTGGCGGGGCTTTCGCTGCCCGGCGCGGCGGGCAGGCCGTCGAAGAGGTCGGCGAACTTCACGCCGGCCAACTCCTCGTCATGGAAGGCAGGCAGCAGCAGTGGCACCGCCTCGGTGACCAGGACTTCGCCTACCGGGATCGGCTCGGCCGCGGGTGTGGTTTCAACCGCGGTTTCCTGGGCGGAAACGGGACCGGTCAGCAGAAGGACGAGGACCAACCCGAAGATGACTCGGAGGGATTTGGGAAGAGAGGTTCGCATGGCTTCTCCTGGGACTCGCGCGGGGGCGGGGGAGCAAAAAAACGACCCCTGCACAATAGGGCACAGGTAGGATTCGGCCAAACTATTCCCTGCCAGGGAGTCAGCAAATTCACATCAAATTAATGCAATCTTGTTACCGACTTTGAACATTTGGGCTCTATGGTTTTTGAAATTATGATATAGTGGCGGATACTCTAATGGAATCGTCCTGGATCGAGGTTCTCGCCTAACCCCTGGAGGTCTATGAAATGTTGGAAAAGAGGACTCTCAACACTCGAAAAACCGGCCGCTGGCTGACCCTGGCGCTTGCAGGAATAATCGCCCTGATGGCGGGAACCGCCCTGGCCGCGGACACGGACATCGTCATCACCGAAGTCATGCAGAACCCCGCGGTCCTTGCTGATGCCGACGGGGAATGGTTCGAAGTCTACAACGGTGGCGCCACGCCTGTGGACCTCAATGGCTGGACCGTTTCGGACCTGGGCACTGACAGTTTTGTCATTGGGGCTTCCGCCATCGTTCCGGCGGGTGGATATGCCGTTATCGGCAACAACGCCGTCGCCATGGCCGGCGAGGGTGTGACCCTTGTTTACGAGTTTTCCGGGATGTTCATCGGAAACAGTGCCGATGAAATCATCCTGACCAACGCCTCCGCCGTGGAGATCGACCGGATCGAATACGACGGCGGGGCCACCTGGCCCGACCCGACCGGCGCCTCGATGATGTGGGACGAAGCCACCGCCGACAACAACATTGGCGCCAACTGGTCAACCTCCACAGCTCCGTTCGGCAGCGGCGATCTGGGTACCCCCGGCCTGCCCAACGGCGGCGCGGCTCCCCAGCCGCCCGTGGTGGCCGACGTCTACCACCGCACCCTGCTGCCCACGCCCGGTGAAGCGGTCACCATCTACGCGACCATCACCGACGGTGACGGCACCATCAGCTCGGCCAACCTGTTCTACCAGGTCAACGGCGGCGGATACTCCTCCCTGGCCATGAGCAATGTCGGCGACGAATACACCGCCACCATCGCCGGCGGCCTGCTGGGCGACGCGGTCGACTACTACGTGTCGGCCACCGACAACGACGCCCAGACCACGACCAATCCCAGCGATGCGCCGGTGGGCTTCTACACCTACAACGTGGCCAACGAGTTCATCACGCCGATCGCCACCATCCATGCCGATTCGGCGGGTTACGACGGCACCCTGGTCATGGTGCAGGCCCAGGTCTTCATCCCCGGGAACTACCAGGCCGACCTCACTTCGGTCAGCGCCTACGTCCAGGATGGTTCCAACCGTGGTCTGAACATCTTCGGCACCACACGCAGCACGGGCATGAGCCTGCTGAACGACACCTCGGCCATCGTCAAGGTTTCCGGTTATGTGGACTACTATTACTCGACGTTGGAGCTCGTGAACTACGAGGTCGAACTGGTCAGCACGGGCAGCCCCGAACTGACGCCTTCGACCCAGACGACCGCCGCGGCCGCCGCGCCCTCCAACGAAGGCACCTTCATTCACAGCGTGGGCCCCATTACGGCCATCGCGACGTCAGGCGGCTCCAACCCCGCCCACAACTTCACGGTTGACGACGGTTCAGGTCCCCTGGTGATCCGCATCGACGACGACCTGGTTGTCGGCATGGACACCTGGCTGGTGGGCGAACTGCTGGAAGCCTCCGGCGCCGGCGGCACTTACGCGGCCCAGGGCCAGATCATCGTTGGTGAAGGCTCCAAGGTCCTCAAGGGTGCGGACGTTGCTCCGCCGCTGCTGACCGGAGCCGAACTGACCGCCCCGACCACCGTGACGCTCACCTTCAACGAAGGTCTCGATCCGGTCACCGCGGGCAATACGGCCAACTACCAGGTCTATGAGACAGCCATTCCGGGTAACACCATCACCGTGACCGGCGCGGCGCCCGCCGTCAACGTGGTGGTGCTGACCCTGGACGCCAGCGCCAGCGGGATTTCCCACACGGTGCAGGTCGACAATGTCGAGGACGTGGCGGGCAATCCGATCGCCGCGGCCACGACCATGCTCATCTTCGAAGCCGGCGGGCCCGCCGACATCGTCATCACCGAAGTCATGCAGAACCCGGCCGTCCTGTCCGATACCGATGGCGAGTGGTTCGAGGTGTACAACACCGGCGTCAGCGCCGTGGACATGAACGGGTGGATCATCAAGGATGCCGGTTTCGATTCCACGGTCATCGACAACGGCGGCCCGCTGGTCATCAATCCGGGCGAGTACAAGGTGTTCGTCCGCAACGCCACGGCCATGGCCGCGCAGGGCGTGTCGGTTTTCTACCAGTACACGAGCTTCACCCTGGGCAACTCCGATGACGAATTGATCCTGACCGACGCGACCGACGTGGTCATGGACTCGATCGCCTGGGACGGCGGCCCGGTCTGGCCGGACCCCACCGGGTATTCCATGCAGTGGAACGGCACCGGGGACAACAACGACGGAACCAACTGGGCCGACCGCTGGGCCCCCGCTTTCGGTACGGGTGATAGGGGAACTCCCGGCGCGGCAAACGATGTGGTCAGCCCGGTTCCCGGCGCGGATCTGCAGACCACCCTGGACGCCAACTATCCCAACCCGTTCAACCCCCTGACCAGGTTCAGCTTCAGCCTGGACAAGACCGAACGGGTGACCCTGGCGATCTTCGATCTGCGGGGTCACAGGGTGGCCACGGTCCTGGATTCGGTCCTGCCGGCCGGCCGTTACGACCAGCAGTACAGCTGGGACGGCACCGACAGCAGGGGCGCCCGGGTCACCAGCGGCACCTACTTCTACCGGCTGACGACCGCTTCTGGGTTCAGTGAAGCCGGTAAAATGATGCTCCTGAAATAGGGCGTCATTCGGACAGAAGAACGGCCCGGCCGCGGTTTCCAGGGGAATTGCGGCCGGGCCTCGGTTTCCGTATCATCGGGGGATGATCATTTGTTGATTTCCCAGTGCATTGCGGCCATTCTTGGCGGGCTATGAGTTTATCCCGACGCGCAAAAAGAGCCTGGCTGTTCCTGATCCGTCTCCAAAGGGAGATGGCTTACGACGATGCCATGGGCATGGCGGCCCAGATCGCCTTCTACACCATGCTGGGCCTGTTTCCCTTCCTGATCTTCCTGCTCTCCCTGGTGAGCACCTTTCCCCTGGGTGAATCCCTGAAACCGCTGATGCTCGAAGCCCTCAGCGACCAGATGCCCCGGGAGTCGGCCGAGTACGTCGCCGGCATCGTGCTCGAACTGCTGCCCGACTACAGCCAGGGTCTGTTGAGCGTGGGGTTGCTGGCGTCGCTGTGGGGCGCGTCCATGGCGGTCGGCGCCTTGATTACGACCATCAACCGGGCCTACAACATCCGCCCCCGGCGCAACATGGCGACCCAGAAAATCCTGTCCATCGTCCTGGTGCTCATGTTGTCGGGGATGTGGCTGATGTCCATGACCATCATCCTGGTGGGACCGGGCATTACGCAGAACATTTTCGAATTCATGGGCATCGCCAGCGAAACGAACACCTTCTGGACCAGCATCCGTCTGCCCATGGCCTTCATGCTGAACCTGATGGCCCTGGCGATTCTCTACTACTTCGCGCCCGAAGCACGCCAGCGGTGGTTGAGCATCCTGCCCGGGGCCTTCACTTCCACGATCCTGTGGATGATCGCTTCATCGGCCTTCCGGGTTTTCCTGCGGAATTTCGGGGCCTACAACAAGACCTACGGGTCGTTGGCCGCGCTGGTGATCCTCATGGTGTGGCTGTGGATTTCCGGGCTGATCTTCCTGCTGGGCGCGGAAATCAATTCCCTGATGAAACGCATCGAAGACGACGATTCGCCCAAGCGGGTCCGTCTGCTGAAGTGAAGGAGAGTTCGCCATCATGGCCGACCGGGATCTTCAGGAACTCAACCCCGAAACCATGACCGCCACCTGGACCGGCGGCATGCGTTTCGTCCACAAATCGGCTTCGGGACATGACCTGGTGACCGACGCTGCGGAGGCCAAAGGGGGAGGCGGCACGGGACCGTCGCCCATGGAACTGATCATCCTGGGGCTGATCGGTTGCACCGGAGTGGACGTGGCCAGCATCCTGGAACGGATGCGGGAGCCCCTGCAGGGCCTGGAGGTGTCGGCCATCTGCGAGAGGGCGCCGGAACATCCGAAGGTCTACACGAAAATCCATCTGACCTATTCCCTGCAGGGGGATCTCGAAGAGAAGAAGGTTCGCCGCGCCATCGAACTGTCTGAGAACAAATACTGTTCGGTATCGGCCATGCTGGGCCATACCGCGGAAATCACCCACGAATACGTTATCGAAAGCTGAATTTTTTCCCCGGGGGTCGCCAAACCGGGGAATTTTGATTTTTTTGAGGGGAAGCCGTAAGCTCATCAACCGGGTCCCAGACCGAATTCCTCCGACTCCGCATCACCTCCGAGGAGAGTTGAATGCTCCGCAGGTTCGCCCCTATCGTATGCCTGTCCGCCCTGGTGGGCATATCATTGATCGCCGCGTCCGCTCACGCGGTCGAAATCCATCAGGAACTCCAGGCCCTGCTGCAGGCCAAAAGCGCCACCGACAGGGTGCCGGTCCTGATGCTGTTCGACGACCCGGTCGGGGTGGACGACATCCGGTCCCGGCTGGAGGATGTTTCGCACCAGGAGCGGCGGCGGCTGGTCCTGGAAAACCTGCGCAGCAAGGCCGACCGCAAGCAGGCCGGCATTCTGGGATTCCTCGCCGACCCGGTCCGCGGCAAAGGCGTGGGCCGGGTCCGGACCCTTTATCTGGCCAACGCCCTGGCTTTCGAGGCGGCCCCGGACGTCATCAAGGCGATGGGGGCCCTGCCGGACGAGGCCACCCTCTTTTTCGACAAGAACTATGATCTGATCAGCGGCACGTCCCGGGGTTCCGCTCCCGCGGCCCCGCTGTCACCCGCGGCGGCGGATACCGCCTGGAGCGTCAAGTACATCAACGCCCACGAGGTCTGGAGCCGGATGGGCTACACCGGCGCCGGCGTCATCGTCGGTCACATCGACACCGGCATCTACCTGACCCACCCCGATCTGGCGTCCCGGCTGTGGGTCAATCCGGGAGAGGTTCCCGGCAACGGCGTGGACGACGACGGCAACGGCTTCATCGACGATGTCAACGGCTGGGATTTCGGCGACGGGGACAACGATCCCAACGACGACAGCCTCGATCCCGGGCACGGCACGCACACCGCGGGCACGGTCGCCGGTGACGGCACCGGAGGCACCCTGACGGGCGTGGCCCCGGGCGCGACCCTGATGGCCGGAAAAGTCTGGCAGGCCAATGGCTCGGGCGGCTCGCTGGCCATGATCTGGGCGGCGGAGCAGTACTGCGTGGAAAACGGCGCGCGGATCCTCACCATGTCGCTGGGCATTCCGGGTGACATCCCGCCCTACTTCATGCGCAACGAGCGTCTGAACAACAACAACATCCGCGACGCCGGGGTGATCTTTTTCAATTCCGCCGGCAACGAGCATTTTTCCTCCACGCCACCGTTGGAACTGACCCTGACGGCGCGGGTTCCGCCTCCCTGGCTGCCGGCCGGATATCCCCACAGCAGCAGCAGCGGCATCATCACCGTCGGCGGCACGGGATACAAGAACGACAACATCTATTCCTACTCGTCGCGCGGTCCGGCCCACTGGGGCAACGTGGATCCCTGGAACGACTGGCCCTACCTGCCGGGACCGGGAATCATCAAGCCCGATGTGGCCATGCCCGGGACCTGGGTCAATTCCACGGTCATTCCCAGCGGCTACAGCGGCGACACCTGGAGCGGCACGTCCATGGCCTGTCCCCACGCTGCGGGGTTGGCGGCCCTGATGCTGGAAAAGAACCCGACCCTTTCGCCCGCGGGGGTGGATTCGGTCATGGAACAATGGGCCATCGATCTGGGGTCGCCGGGCAAGGACAATGATTTCGGCTCGGGCCGGCCCGACGCGTTGACCGTGGTGGCGGCCACGCCGATGATCCAGGCGCCGGACATCACCTGGACGGAACTCTACGCGGACCCGACGGGGGACGGCGTGCTGGATCCCGGTGAGGTCAGCGAGGTGGCCTTCCAGCTGATGAACACCAGTCCCCTGGTTGGCGCTTCGGCGGTATCGGGTGTCCTTTCGGTCAAATCCAATGCCTATGTTTCGGTGGCCGACGGCACCGGGACCTTTACCGGTATTCCCGCCGCCGGCGGTCTGGGGGACAACCTGGACAGCCCGTTCAGCCTGGATGTCGATCCGGCCGCGCCCCAGGGATATGAATTCACCCTGCTGTTGACGGTCACCGCGGATCTGCATTTCCAGAAGACATTCGACATCTCCGGCAGGGTCGGCCTGCCGGACTTCCGCACCCATGAAATCGGCGACGTGTATCTGACGGTGACGGACCAGGGCATCATCGGCTACATGGACCAGGGCGGCGGCGAAGGCGTCGGCATGGGGCCTGCGGGATTCCCGAGCGACCTGTTCGTCAGCTCGTTCTGGGCCGGGACCAGCGCCTCATACATCTGCAACCGGGACTACAACGGCCTGGGCAGTGAAAACTACGAGTGGGTCGTGTCGGACCCCGATCCCAACGGCCGTGTCCGTGACCTGGGGCCCGTCGGCAGCGACCAGACCTTCCAAGCCATCTTCACCGACGGCGGGCACGCGTCTCCGTTGCCCCTGGAGGTGGAGCAGCTGACCATGGCCTTCGAGACGGCGCCCTACAACAATTTCGTGATCCTGGAATACCACCTGACCAACAACAGCGCCGCCGCCGTTCCCGCCTTGTACACCGGGGTCTATTGCGATTTCGATATCGGCGAGGACTCGACGGCGAACATGGGCGGCACCGACGCCCTGAGGAACATGACCTATCTGTACGAACCCCTGGGCCACTACTACGGCATCGTCCTGCTCGGAGGAGAGGTTCCGCAGAACCTCACCGTGGTCAACAACATCTTCTATGTGTTCCCCACCAGTGCGATCACCGACGCCAACAAGTTCGATCTGTTGACCGGAACCCTGACCCACCCCGTCGGCAAGACCAACGACGACTGGTCGGCTCTCACCTCGTCGGTGATGAGCCTGGACGCCGGTGGCGGCCAGGGTGTGGCGGCCTACGCCCTGGTTTTCGGGAACAACCTGACCGAACTGCGCGAAAACGCCGACGCCGCCATCGCCGTCTACGACCCGATCGCGTCCCTGACCGAAAAAACGCCGGTCAAGCTGTTCCGCCTGGGGCAGAACCACCCGAATCCGTTCAACCCGACGACGAGTATCAGGTTCACCTTGGACCAGGAAGGTCCGGTGGAGCTGGCGGTGTTTGATGTGGGCGGGCGGAAGATCAGGACCCTGCTGCGGGATAACCGGAGCGCCGGCGATCACGAGGTCACCTGGAACGGAACCGATGATTCCGGTTCACGGGTGCCCAGTGGGATGTATTTCTACCAACTGTCCATGGGGCACGATGCTGAAACCCGTAAGATGTTACTTCTGAAATAGATAATAATATTTGCCCCGTTTGTTAATTTTTTTGCTTTCTCTTGAATGCGGACTGTTTTTGTGTTTTAATGTCTTCCATCAGCCATGAAACCTGAATTTTTAGTGGGTTGGGATGCCGGGGGGGGAGCCTGTCACTAAAAAAATTCAACAAATCATTTCTCTATGCAAATCTTTGGGTTTTTCTGCAGGCTGATGACCGGGATTGGATTTTGACCCCCCCTTGACAACGTCATGCAAGGTGATGCCGCCACCTGTTATTTATATATTTCCCATGCAGTTAAGTGTGGGGGCAATAGGGTGACGCAACTCGAATTGGAGGAGGGGATTCATGTTCAAGATACGCAGACTTCTCTTGCTGTTCCTGGGGGTTTTTCTGGTCGTGGGATGTTCCGACCAGGGCGATCCGACCATACCGGGAACGTCGGAGAATCCATTTGCCGCCATCATACGCGGTGAAATTTCCGAGAAACTGATCGCGTTCGAATTCGCGGCCGAGGTCGGCGAAGGAATCGAGGACCAGGGCAAGCTCCTGGTGCGCGGACGAAACCTGGTCTACGACGATGAGACCGGAGCGCTCTCGATGGACATGGCGGTCTTTAATGAATCGGAAACCGCCTATCCCGAACCGGTCGGTCTGACCTTCGTTCAGTTCATACCCGAAGATGTGACCATTCTCGATTCGGACAACGACCAGAACGGGCCCGGCGCCCTGATCTTTTTCGAATTCGATGATGCCGACGGCACCTGGAGCCCGGGTGAGGAAAGCCTTTCACGGACGGTCCGGTTCGACGTCGACTCGGGCACGTCCGTCGGATTCGTGGCCCGCATCGATGTCGACATGGGCCCCCCGGGCGGGGCCATCGGCGGCATCGTCTGGGATGACCAGGACGAAGACGGGGAAATCGGTGCCGAGGAGGGCGGCGTCGGCGGCGTCACCGTGGCCCTTTACGCAGGCGAGGGAATCGAGGGAGATCCCCAGGTCACGGCGGTGACCGCGGACGACGGGTCCTACCGGTTCGAAGGCCAGGACGCGGGCTACTACACCGTGGTCCGGATGCCCCTGGATGGCCTCGTGGGGACGACGCCTCCTGAAATGGCGGTCATCCTGGTCGAAATGGACGGCAACATTTCCGACTTCCTGCTGGCCAACTTCGGTGTCATTGCCGGAGACGCTCCCTGCGAGGGTTTCATCCAGGTGGGGGACTATGTCCACGCCAAGGGTGCATACGCCGGGGACCCCGATCGGCTGATTTCCGAAATCTTCCACGTTTCCAGATGCGACGGGAACAAGGACCGCGACGATGACGATGACGACGATGGGGACGACGACGGCGATGATGATGACGACTGCGATGACGACGACGACTGTGACGACGACGATGATTGCGACGATTGCAATGATGGTTGTCGCCAGAACTCCTGCTGGGGTCGTCTGGCCGGTCCGTTGACCGGTGACGGCGTGGGTGAGGGTTACCTCGAGATCATGGGCACCAGGGTCCACTTCGCGGACAAGGATCGCGAAAAGCCCGATGACTGGAAACCCGGAACCAGGGTCAGGGTCGAAGCCTATCGCGACGCCGACATGAACGACGGCGAGGTCATGGCCTGCAGGAAGCCCCACCGATGGAAGGGCAACCGTGACCGGGTCCGTGGATTCGTGCAGGAAGTCGTTTGCGGCGACGATGGCCGGATCACCGGCGTGATCGTTCTCAATACCCTGGTCACCGTTCCCGAGCAGACCATGGATTCAGAAATTCCCGTGTTCACCGGTTCCCTGAGGGTGCCCGGGTCCGATGGCGGGACGCGATAGATTTTTCGGTGCTTGGGAGAGCGCCATCAGCCTTAAGGAGAAAACGAAATGACACCGAAAAACAGCATATTTTCCGGGGGACTGACCCTGAAACTTGCGGTCCTTGCCCTGACGATCCTGGGCCTGGGACTGACCGGATGTTCGGAAGACAACCCGCTCGACGTCCCGGCCGGGAACAATGATTCCGCCACGGGCGTGTTCCGGGTGGACGTGACGGACGACAACCTCGATTTCGAGATCATCTCGACCAAGAACGGCGATCCTGCCAATCCGATCGAGGGGCCGTTCTCCATTCGTGGACGGAATATCCGCTACGACTCGGAAATGGGCGCCCTGATCCTCGATCTCAGCGTCAAGAATCTGGGGGACAACACCTTTGACGAGGTGGTCACCCTGACCTTCCTCAGCCTCCTGCCGGAAGGAATAACCGTCCTCAACCCCGACAACGGCGAGAACGGTCCCGGCGCCGCCATCGATTTCGAATTCGAAAACGATGACGCCCAATGGGCTCCCGGCGAGGAAAGCCTGCCCCGTGAGACCTACTTCCTGGTCGAAGACGGCATTTCCATCGGCTTCATCGCCCGTCTCGATACCGGGACCGGCGGCGGCGCCCTGGGTTCCATCGGGGGCCTGGTCTGGGACGATGCCAACGGTGACGGCCTCATGGACGAAGACGAGAGCTTCATCGAAGGCGCCACGCTCGAGCTGACGGCCGAAGGCATGGAAGCGATGACCACGGAGACCGGTGCGGACGGAACCTATACCTTCAACGATCTGGCGTCCGGTTTCTACAAAGTCACCAAGCTGCCTTCCGAAGGAATGGCTGCCACAACGCCCACGATGATCTATGTGATCCTCGTTCTCGAGGACGGGCAGGTCATTTCCTTCCTGGCCGCCAATTTCGGCTGCATGGCGGAGGGCGGCGGCGAGCTGGCCTCCATCAGCGGTGTCGTGTTTGACGACGCCAACGGCGACGGTGTCCAGGACGAAGGCGAACTGGGCCTTTCCGGTATGCGGGTCGGCCTGCAGGGGGCCGCAATCCTCGAGGTGACCAGCGATGCCGACGGCGCCTACGCGTTTGCGGACCTGGGCATGGGTGAGTATACCGTCAAGAGCTTTGGACCTCCCGGTTGGGTTGCCACGACCCCCGAGGT
>JBDLKA010000071.1:0-18627 GCA_039714075.1 Candidatus Krumholzibacteriota bacterium
GTCAGCTTGCCCACCCGTTTCTGATCCCCGGCCCCGAACATGTAGAAATACACTCCCGAAGCTGTGACCTGCCCGCCGGCGTCGCGCCCGTCCCAAACCTGTTTGTGGCTGCCGTTCACGTAAGGACTCTCGTCCAGCAACCTGCGCACCAACCGCCCCTGCAGATCGTAGATGTCGAGCGATACATCCATGGCCCGGGGCAGCTCGAACGCGATCGTGGTCGAGGGATTGAACGGGTTGGGATGGGCGTAGACCGCCACCTGCCGGATACCAGGGATGCCCGGTGCATCGCTGACGCCATCGGCGCCCAGCCAGACCAGCAGGAAATTCAGTAAATCGGCCCGGGGTGAGAACACGCTGGCGCTCTTGGCGGATCCAGGGGCCAGGCCGCTCACCCGCTCAAGGTCAAACGGCAGCACGGTGGTGCGGTTGCCCAGGATCTGGTCGTCTACGGTCAGCACGGCAGCGTAGGTTCCGCCGGGCGTTCCTTCCGGATCCAGGGTGGCGCTGGTCTGGCCGGTAAGGCCCGGGCTGATGGCGTCGAACCTCCTGACCTCGGGACAACCGGAGTCCACCAGCCATTGGACGCCCTCCGGCAGTATGCCGTTACCGGGCACGGGCGAAATCTGAAGATCCCAAACGCCTCCGTTGAATTCGGAGATATCATCGTGTTGGAGCCCGACACCCAACCGGTCCATCAGAAGGTATCCATCATTTCCACCTTTTGGGCCAACTAGGCCGGTGCACAGGCCGTCGCCGGCAAACAGAGCCTGTTTCCCGCCCGTGTCGAGCCAGTCGGAAACGAGCTTGGCGTCATTGGATTCGGGCTCTCCCGAAAGAGTGACATGGCTCCGGGTCCCCGTGGTCAGGAGCATGGTCTGGTAATCGGCCAGGTGGGCGACCTTGGCGATGGCGCCGAGACCTATGCCATAGCCATGTAGTTGGTAGCGTACCGCCATGGCATCGTAATCCACACCCCGCTCGAAACCCAGTTCATGCAAGGCGTCATACCATACGGCCGCCGCTTCGGGATCACCCGTACTGTCGTAAAAAAGAAGGGAGGGTTGGGTGAACTGCCCGGGCACCGGTTGCGTGAGCGTGGGCAAAGCGCGAGCCTCGACCCTGCGGGGATAGGAAGAGCCGGGGGTGAAGTCCAGCACGGCCGTGGTGTCCGGCGGCCAGACCGAAGTGCGCAGGTCGCCGGCGAGGTCGCCGGTGGCGGTGATGTAGTAGCGCAACCGGTCGCCGGGGAAAAACCAGCCGGTATCCGGCAGGTCGAAGGACCACTGGTTTTCCAGCGGGGTGCCGGATCCATTATCAATCATGCCGCCGCTGATCATGCCGCGCAGAATTCCCTGGCCGTTCGGCGCGCCGGGTCGCACCGAGTCAAAGGTGGGATTGCACTCCATCACCCAGTGCAGGGACGGCGGATCGGGCACGGTGGCGCCTTGGCGCAAGGGGGTCACCTGGGCGGTCAGGGAATCGCCGATGGTTGGAACGCCCAGGACGCTTTTTATGCCCGCCATGTCCACCCGGCACCAATTCTCGACGAGGTTTGTCGGGTCAAAAGTTTCCTGTTCGGGAAAGGCATCCCCGAAAAGGTTGTTTTCCTTGACCAGGATCTCCGGCCCGTCGGGCGCCCAGACCCTCATGGTCACATTATCGAAATAGGGCGCGGGCGTGCCGTTGAGGCCGGTCCAGTTCCACATCCAACCCATTTCGTTGACGCCCAGGGCAATCTGGACCCACTGACGATCGGCCACCAGCAGGTCGCTCACGGGTTCGATGTGCCGCTTGTAATCAGGGTCGCCGTAGAACACGAAATTGCGGCTTGTCCAAGAGGCGAGTTCGAGATCGGCGGGGTCGGGGCTGGCTGTCGACCGCACATGCCACAAATAGAACACGCCGGGCGAATCCGCGAACAGTTGCTCGTGCACGTAGACATCAAAAGACAGCTCGGCTCCGTCGGTGCCGGGCAGCCAGGGCAAAGGCGGCGAAACTACCTGGTTTTCAATGAACCAACCACTTGGGTCGTTTTCCAACAGTCCACCGGTATTGTTGACGATCCAGCCACCGGGATCGTAGCACCAGGTGATGCATGGAGTGCCGCCGGTTCCGGGCACCACCACGCCGTCGTCGACGAAGTTCACCTGATAGGTGTTGTTGTCCTGGCAGGGGTCGATGTCGCCCAGATCGTTGCGCAGGTTGGTGAAATCCCCGACGGCCAAGGGTTCGGCGTGGGTCCAGTTGACGGGGCTGCCGGGCTCGAAATCGTCGAAGGTGATCAGGGAATCGTCGAAGAATACCGCGATGTCGTCGATGCGGGCCGCGCCGTGACCGGGTCCGGGCGTCTTGCAGTCCACGTCGTCATAGGCGCCGTCGGACCAGACGCGCCACCACAAGCGCACCTCGTCGCCGTCTGGGCCGGAGTACTCAGCCGGGGAAAGCACGGTGGTGAAATCCAGAGTGTCCACGGCGCCGCCGGTACCTGTCCAGGTGGCCAGCATGTCCGGGTATTCTCCCCTTTGGACGAAAAATTCAAGAAAATCCCAATCCGCGTCGGTGAGATCGTAATTCATGAACCCGGTCAGCCGGACTGTGACCGGTTGGGAGGTATCGGCCACCGCGTGCCGCCATTCGAGGTCGTCGAACCAATTGTGACCGTAGCCCCCGATGGTGTCGGGCGGATCACAGGCGGGAATGGTCTCATCGACGCAGTTCATGGCGAAGTTGCCGGGACCGTGTCCGCCCAGGTTTTCGGCCCAGTAGGTGGAAATGTGCCAGTGGTTGCCCGAGGGGGTGTTCAGGTCCTCGTGGGTCCAGCCCTGCCAGTCGGGCAGGCCGCCGGCGGTTTCGAAGCTGCCGTCCAAACTGCCGGGGCCGCCCATGATGTAGAGGGTGTCGACCAGGGCTTTGGTCGACGGGGCCGGGAATCGAACCCACGGCGTGGGGCCGTCATGGGGCTGGGGTCCGCCAACAATGGGATCGGGCCGGGCATGGGCGGACTGGGCGAGAAAAGCTGATAATACGAGGGAAATAACGGCTACGTATCGCATGGCGACCTCTTTTTTTGAGCGAAACAGAGGGATTGCGAAACAAATTAGTAGTCAATCGTAGTTGGATATCAGTGTACGAAATTGGGGTGGAAAAATCCACCAAATAGGTATGGTATTAATTAAACAGCACAGTTGTAATCCAGAATATTTATTTCAATCTCCGGTTTTTTCCAAAAGCAAAAGCGTCTCGATATGGCTGGTCTGAGGGAACATATCCAATACCTGCAACCGCTTGGCCTGATAGCCCTCGGCCGTGAAAGCGGCCGCGTCGCGGGCCAGGGTGGCCGGATCGCAGCTCATGTACAGCAGGTGGCGCGGCTTGATGTCGAGCAGGGTTTTGACCCCGTCTTTGCCCAGACCGGTGCGCGGGGGATCCACCAGGCAGAAACTCGCGTCCCACAGCGCGGGGGGCGCCAGATCGGGCTGGGCCAGGATCTTGGCCAAACGACCGGAATACACCCTTGCCTTGTCCTTGGCCGCTTCACTGCGTTTGACGTTGTTTTCGGCGTCGCGGCAGCCACTCTGATCGCTGTCGATGGCCACCACCTTCTCGAACAGGTCCGCCAGCGCCAGGGTGAACAGACCCACGCCGCAGAACAGATCCCCCAGCATGACTCCCAGCTTGCCGTCGTCCTTCAATTCGGTGATCCAGGTCCGGATCACGGACAGCGCCTCTTCGGTCATGGCGTGGTTGCCCTGGAAAAAGCTCTGGGCGCCCACGCGGTACTTGTGCCCGGCGATCTCGTGGATCAGATAGTCGCGGCCCCACAGGGGCAGATTGTTGAACAGCAGGCCTTTGCAGCCAGGCGCCGGGGGCTCGCCCTCGGGCAGCGCGGCCAGGACCTTGCGCATGACCTTCAGGCGCTGGGACGGTCCGAAGACGGAAACCAGCCAACCGCCGTGGCCGTCCATCCGGACGACGATCTGTTCGGCCGGCGGCAGCATGCGCAGCCAAGGCAGGATGTCGCGGTTGAACTGTTCGGGCATCACCGCGCAGTTTTCGAAGGGCACCACCTCGTGGGTGCCGCGGCGCATCAGGCCGTAATGATTGACGGGATTGGAAAAAACGCGGATCCGGTTACGGTAGCCCAGTTCCACTCCGGCCTCCGGGCCGGTCAGCAGTTCGGAGACATCCATCTTGCCCAGGCGTCCGAAGCAGTCGGTGACGATGGCGGCCTTGGCGCGGCGCTGGTGTTCCGGATCAAGATGCATCAGATCGCATCCCCCGCATTGCCCGTAATAGGGGCAGGGCGGGTCCTGGCGGCCGGTTCCCGGATCCAGGATTTCTGCCACGGTCGCGCGGGCGAATCCCCGGCGGCGTTCTTTCACCGCGACCCGCACCCGGTCTCCGGGGGCGGTCAGGGGTACGAAAATCGCTTCGCCCTCGTGACGGGCCAGTCCATCGCCGCCGGTGACCAGCTTTTCGATGGTGACTTCGAGGACTTCGGATTCCGCTGATTTGTCTGGATGCTTGTCATTCATGGTCCGCTTAAACTAGCATGGGGGTGGTCCCGGGGCCAGAAATCTGAATGGCCGGGTCCGATTGGAAGAGTTTGCCCGATGGCCGGCAGCCCCAAAGGAACGGATTCCGTGGCGGGTATCAAATTGAAAAGCATCCCGGTGTTGGGTATCTTCGCCTCTGTTTTGGCGGGAGTGCTCCTGACCGGGTGTACCCCCAAGCGGGTCTTGCGGAGGGACCCCGCCCCTGTGCCCGTGCCGGAGGCGGAACCGGCCTCGGCTCCGGTCCAGGAGGAATACGCGTCCGAAAGACCGCCGGGTGAACCGGATTTGAGTCTGCCGGAGCCGGAATTCCGGGGTGCCACGGGAACATCGTCATTGGAAACGTCCTCCGCCAACCCGCCGGGCACGCCCGCCGCGCAGCCCCCGTCGGGATCATCCCTGGGCCTGGCGGCCGCGGCTCTGGCCGAAAAGCAATTGGGCAAACCGTACCAGTGGGGTGCTTCGGGACCCGAAAAGTTCGATTGCAGCGGCCTGGTCATGTACGTCTTTGACAATCTGGGGGTCAAACTGCCCCGGGTCTCGGGCCAGCAGGCCTACGCGGGGGTCCACGTGGACCGCGAGGATCTGCAGCGTGGCGACCTGGTGTTTTTCAAGTTGACCGGCTCCCGGATCGACCACGTGGGCATCTATGTGGGCCACAGCAAATTCATTCACGCTCCGCGCAAGCACGTTCCTGTGAGCACGGAAAGTCTGAACAATTCCTATTGGCGGCGGCGATTCAAGGGGGGCCGGCGCCTGAAATGAAGGATTCGTTTTTGACCGTCCGCAATTCCCAAAAAAGAGATAGCCGGTCGGCCGGACCAGGCCCCCTTGCCGTGGCCCTGGTACTGGGGATGGTGCTGTTCGCCATGTGCGGCGGCCCGGCGCGGGCCCAGAACCCGCCCGGAAACGGCTTCGGGACCACAGCCCAGGCAGCGGAAGATTCCCTGGACGCCGGCACGGAAAGTTACTGGGGCCCGGTGCCCGCCCATCACGACAGCGTTTCGGCCCTGCTGGTGAAGCGCTCGCGGGGTGCCTGGGAAACCGCGGTGATGGTGCCCTACTGGGTCGTCGGCGTTCCCTTCCGCGTCGTGTACCTGGGGATCGACCAGACCGTCATCGGCATGGACAAACTGGGGCTGTTCGGCGCGGCCGCGGAACATCCGGGCATCAAGGGTCCGTTCGACACCTACCTGATGCCCGTGGTTTCCATCGGCGACGTGGAGGGCTTCACCCTGGGCCTGGATGTCACCCGCTTCGATTTTCTGGGTCCGGGCAACATGCTGTTCATCCAGGGGTCCCGGTCCACCCGCAAGGCCGACGAACTGTCCGGCGGCACCCTGTTCCACCTGGGAAAAAGCTGGACCGTGCAGGCCGGCGGCGGGGTCGAGGAAAAGAACCTGATCCGGTATTACGGGTTGGGGCCCGACTCGATCTACGGCGACCTGTCCTACTATCATCGCACCACCACCTGGGGCGGACTCGAGGTGGAAAAGAATGTCGGCAGGAAAATCGGGCTGGAACTGCGCTCCTATTTTTCCCAGGTCGAGGCCGTCGAGCCGGTCTACGAAATCCATCGGTCCCTGGCCAAGATCCACTCCGGAAACATCCCCTTCGGATACCCCGGCCAATCCAACGGCTGGACCATGCGCCTGGCCCTGTACCGCGACAACGCCGACCAGCGCGGCCGGCCCCGCAGCGGCGGGTTCCAGTCGCTGGGCGTTTCGCTTTTCGAGGCCAGCGACGGCAGCCGGCTGCGGTACCTCACCTATCACGCCAACCTGGAAAAATACTTATCCCTCTGGCACACCGACCGGACCCTGGCCCTTCGGGCTTTCGTCAATCGCATCTCCAATTCCGGCCCGGTGGAGATTCCGTTCAACCGTTTGGTGACCTTTCAGCGCCCCGACGAACTGCGCGGTTTCAATTCACTGCGCTTCTACGGGATGGGCTCGGTGGGCATGTCGGCGGAGTACCGCTGGCCCGCCTGGGTGGCCCGCGGCCGTAACGACATGGGGGTGGACGCCTATGTCTTTTCGGATATCGGCCAGGTGTATGACCGGACGGCGGAAATCAGCATGGATCATATGAAGTTCACCGGCGGGGCGGGCCTGCGCCTGGTGAATTCGGACCGGGGTTTCGCCGCCCGGTTCGAAGTGGGGTTCAGCAGCGAACAGACGGTCGTCAGGCTGAAGTTCAGCCAGACGTTCCAGTACGACCCGAAAGGCATTCTCTATGGCAAGAACCCGACCAAGGTTTACTGAAAAACTATCTTGGTTGGCCCTGCTGGGCCTGGTGTTCGCCTTGCCGGCGGTCCCGGGGCCGGCCTTTGCCCGGGAACCCCTGCGTGACGAACCGGTGGTCTGGTACGCGGAAGACCGGGAACCGATTCCCGTCCCGGAATTCCAGGAGCCGGGCCTGGTGCCCTACGCGGTCGACTCGTTCGTGGGCCGGCCGTTTTCCCGTTTCTGGCACCCGGGCCGTTTTTTCCGCTGGGTGGGCACCGGCGATCGGGCACCCGAAGCGGGGGACATCAATTCCCTGGACGAAGTGGTCAACTCGACCTGGTTCACCAACCGGATCGGTCTGGCGCCGCTGACCCGGGCCGAGCTTGCCGAAGGTTCCGCCCACGGGCGCGATCTGGCCGCCGGCCCCGACCGCAGTGCTCCGTGGACCATCGTCGGCGCCAAGACCGCCGGGGTGACGCCCGGTTTCCGGATCAAGGACGCCAAAGGCGATGTCTGGCTGCTGAAGTTCGATCCCCCGTCCCATCCGGGCATGACCATCCGGTCGGGCGTGGTGACCAGCCTGCTGTTTCACGCCATCGGTTTCCATGTGCCGGTGGACCGGTTGGTGACATTCTCCCGCGCGGACCTGGTGGTGGGCGAGGGCGCCATGATGCGCCTGCAGCGCGTGGGCGAGGTGCCCATGACCGAGGCGAATCTTGATTCGGTCCTCACGGCCACCGGCTCCATCTTCGGCGGCGAGTACCATGCCCTGGCCAGCCGGTATCTGGACGGGAAACCCCTCGGACCGTTCGACGACCAGGGAATGCGCCGGGACGATCCCAACGATACGATCCATCACCAGGACCGCCGCGAACTGAGGGCCCTGCAGGTGTTCGGGGCCTGGGTCAACCACTTCGACACCAAGATGCACAACTCGCTGGACATGTACGAGGGCGAACCCGGGCAAGGTCACGTCCGGCATTACCTGATCGATTTCGCTTCCACGCTGGGCGCCTTCGGCGATACGCCGGTCAAGCGGTTCGGTTTTGAATACGGGTTTGATGTTTTTCCCATCACGGGCCGCACCCTGACCCTTGGCCTGGTGGAGGATGACTGGGTTCCCCTGGAACGGCCCGAGGGTCTGGACGAAGTGGGTCTGTTCGACGTGGCCAACTTCGAAGCCGACGGATGGAAACCCGATCTGCCCCACAGCGCCATGGCCGACATGACCGCCCGGGATGGTTACTGGGCGGCGAAAATCCTGTCGGCCTTCACCGACGAAGACCTGCGCCTCATCGTCGGGCAGGGTCACTATCAGAATCCGGCCGCCGTGGATTTCCTGGTTGAGACCCTGGCCGGCCGCAGGGACAAGATCGTGCGGCACTGGTTCGGGAAAATTCCTCCCCTCGATTTTTTCACCCTGACGGCTGCGGGCCTGGCCTTCCACGATCTGGCCGTCGAAAGAGGATATGCCGACACGGACAGTCCCCGGTATCGGTACCGGATGTCCACCGTGAACAGCGACCGTGGACAGGACGACGAAGGCTGGACTCCCTGGCGGGAGACAACCGCTACTTTGGTGCCCCTGTTCGATGAAGCCGGGCGTTTGGCGGCCGACGTTCCGCCGGGCGGAGCCGAGTACCCGTTCCTGGCCGTCGAGGTGCAGGTCGACCACGGCGCCGGGTGGAGCCGCTCGACCACCGTTTACGGAGCCTATGCCTCGGGCCGCCTGGTGGCCCTGGATCGATGAATAAAGGAAGCCGATGAATCACGATCATGACACCGGCCGGCCGACCATCCTGGTCCGGACCCTGCGCCTGTTCGCCCCGGTCCGCGAGGGCGAAGGCGGCACGGTGCTGCTGATGGCCCTGAACGTGTTTCTGCTGTTGACCGCCTACTACATCATCAAGCCCGTGCGCGAGGCGCTGATTCTTTCGGAGTGGGGGGCGGAGGCCAAGATCTACGCCTCGGCCGGACAGGCGCTCCTGTTGCTGGGCGTGATCCCTCTTTACAGCCGCCTGGCCGACCGGATGAACGTGCGCCGCCTCATCGCCACGGTGCTGGTGTTTTTCGCCGCCTGCCTGGTGGCTTTCTACCTGTTGGCCCTGATCCGGGTCCCGCTGGGGATTCCCTTCTATCTGTGGGTGGGAATTTTCAACATGATGGTGGTGGCCCAGTTCTGGTCTTTCGCCAACGACTACTACACCGAAGAGCAGGGCAAGCGGCTGTTCGCCATCATCGGGTTCGGCATGTCCGCCGGCGCCGTGTTCGGCGGGTTCATCACCAAGAAACTGATCAACCCCCTGGGGCTTTACCAACTGATGCTGCTGTCGGCCGCCCTGCTGATCGTCAGTCTTGTGCTGACGGTGGCCGCGGCCAATCGCCGGAAACGAGCCGGCCGGGTTTCGACGGATCGCCCCCCAGTGGAAGAAGACGGGATGGAAGGGCCCGGCGGGTTCGCCCTGGTCCTGAAGAACCGCTACCTGCTGCTGATCGCGGTGATGATGATCCTGGCGAATCTGGTCAACACCACCGGCGAATACATCCTGGGGGCCAAGGTCAAGGACGGGAGCGAGCAGGCGGTGGCTGAAGTCGTCCGGACCTCCGGCATGAGCGACGTTGCTTTCAGCGCCGCCGTGGTCGAGCGGCAGGCCGAAGTGGGCCGGTCCATCGGCGATTTCTATGCCGGGTTCTTCGCGATCGTGAACCTGGTCGGATTGCTGACCCAGCTTTTCCTGGTGTCGCGCATCGTTCGCTGGCTGGGAGTGAACCGGGCCCTGATGATCCTGCCCCTGGTGGCCACGGGCGGTTACATCCTGATGGCCCTGTTCCCGGTTCTGGGGGTGGCCCGCTGGTCCAAGACCGCCGAGAATTCCACCGACTATTCCCTGCAGAACACCGTCCGCAACATGCTCTTTTTGCCCACCACGCGGGCCGAGAAATTCAAGGCCAAGCAGGCCATCGATGCTTTCTTTGTCCGCGCGGGGGATGTTTTTGCCGCGCTTCTTGTCCTGGGCGGCACCACGCTTGTTGGTTTAGCTCCTCGTGGATTTGCTCTTGTTAATGTTGGGATAGCTCTTCTCTGGGTGGTGCTGGCCTGGTTCATTGGTCGGCGGTACCTCCTCTTGTCCCGGGCTGGATAACGCTTCCGCCAAGCCCCCTTCCCGTTATGAATAATCCGGGATGTCCTCGTCGCGGCCCTTCGGGCCGCTTCCTGCGGATTACCCGGATTATTCATAACGGGAAGGAAGCTTGGCACAAGGGTTGCCCTTCCCGGGACAAGAGGAGGATCACGGGTCAAAGAAACAGGTGCCTCCCAAGAGATTGAACCCCGAACCAAACAAGCGCACAAGCTGAGCAAAAACAACAGGTTGTGTTGTTTGTAGGGGTTGAGCGCAGGGGAAAAGAAGGAACTTTTAAGATCCCCCTGCGGCAAAAAAACGAAAAAGGGCGGATGACGAGCGGCCAATTTCCTGCCGGGCGGGGAAGAAATGCCGCGGGAATCGGAACAGAACACGGAGGATGACGATGGCTCCCGAATGCGCAGTTGCAACCATGGCCCAGGCCGGAAAATACCTTTCGTTCCGGCTGGATGACGAGGAATACGGCCTGGAAATTCTCAAGGTCCAGGAAATCGTCAGCGCTGCCGGTATCAACGAATTTCCCCGGAATCCTGAAAATGTGCGGGGCCGGATCCGTTTGCGGAGCCGGGATATTCCCGTGATCGACATGCGGGGGGTGTTCGGGTTGAAGGCGGTGCTGGAATCGGAAAAGAGCTGCATCATCATCGCCCAGGTTTCCCTGGGGAGTGAATTGATCACCATGGGTCTGCTGGTGGACGAGGTTTGCGACGTGCTGAACATCGCCGCGGAGGAAATCCAGTTTCCCCCCACCTGGGCCGGCGGCATGGAAGGCTCCGACTTCATCAACGGTTTGGGAAAGCTGGAGGACAGGGACGTCATCCTGCTGGAAAGCGAAAAAATCTTCAGCGAGGAAGAACTCAAGGCCGTCGTCCTGTGGGACGATTAGAATCCGGTAAGGTAATTACCGTCAACCCATTAAAGAAACGGGTCTTGTTGTGACAGTCCGCAACGACATTCTGGCCAAGGTGCGCACGATTCCCTCCATGCCTTCGGCCGTGGTCAAGCTCAAGCAATACCTGAGCGATCCCGACGTCAGCTTCGACGAGCTGGCGAAGGTCATAGAATTCGATCCCGGCTTGACGGCGAACCTGTTGCAGTTGGCCAATTCGGCCTACTTCGGCTGGTCGGGCCACATCAAGACCGTGAAGGAAGCCGTCACCCGGCTGGGCACCAACCGCATCTTCCAGATGGTGTTGTGCATGTCGGTGGCTCCCCTGGTGCGCAAACCGGTCAAGGGTTACGACATGGGGTCGAACGGCCTGTGGCACCACTCCATCGCCACGGCCATCTGCGCCGAACAGCTTGCCGGGACCCTGGATTTTTCCAATCCCGAAGAGGCGTTCACCGCGGGCCTGCTCCACGACATGGGCAAGATCCTGCTGGGAACGTTCGTGGAGATCGACGACGAACCCATCAAGAACCTGGTCGAGAACGAAAGCCTGTCCTTCAACGAGGCCGAGCGCCGGGTGCTGGGAATCGATCACGCCGAAGCGGCGGCCGAACTGCTGCAGTACTGGAAACTGCCGGAGAACGTGGTAGCCGCGGCCAGATGGCATCACGATCCCGACCAGGCCGATGAAAAACACCGTGACATCGTGGACCTGGTCCATGTGGCGGATATTCTCTGCATCAGGATGGGCTGGGGCATCGGAACCGACGGCCCGTTGTACTGCCTGAACAACGAAGTGGAAGAACGGCTGGGAGTGGACGCCCAGGTGGAAGACATCGTGACCGACAAGGTGGGCGCCGCCATCGACGATCTTCAGGGGATTCTGCAGGGCAAACCGGAGCCCGTGCTCAGCTGACCGGACCGGCGGCTACTCGCCGCCGATTTTCACCACCACCGCCTCATTCACCGCTTCACGGACGGCTTCGTCCAATTCCATTTTCGAGGAAAACTTCAGAAGGTCCATGGCCCGGGCGGTCAGTATGGGCTTGGGCGAGCGGATGGAGCAGCAGTCCCGGTAGGGCAGGATCGACGTGCCGAAGGCCCCGATCTTCTTGGACCAGGCGGTGATCTCCATCTTGTCCATGCCGATCAACGGCCGCAGGATGGGCAGTTCCACATCCGAACTGATGGCGCCCAGGTTGTGCATGGTCTGGCTGGCCACCTGGCCCAGGCTGTCGCCGGTGACCAGGCCCAGGCAGCTGTTGCGACGTGCCAGGCGGACCGCAGTTTTCACCATGAACCGGCGGAACATGACCATGTCGTAGCTGTCGGAAATCACCCCGATGGCTCTCATCTCGTAGGGAACCACCGGTACCAGGAACAGCTTCAACGGCACCGGCGAAAACCGCGCCAGGATTTCCACCAGTTCCTTGATCTTGTCGACATCGGCTTCGGCGACGTTGCGGCCCGCATAGAAGTGGACGAAGTCGGGCCGGCTGCCGCGCCGCATCATCAGCCAGGCGGCCACGGGCGAATCGATGCCGCCGGACAACAGGACCATGGTGCGCCCGCTCGAACCGAAGGGCAGCCCGCCCCAGGCGGGTTCCTTGCCGGTGAAAACCAGTACGTTCTCTTTCAGGACCAGCACGTTCACCGTAAGTTCGGGCCGGCTCATTTTTCCCGGCAGCCCCGTGCACTGGTGCACGGCCGCGCCCACGATGCGGCTGACCTCCGGCGACTTCAGGCCGAAGCCGCGGTCGCTGCGGCGGGTCTCGACCTTGAAGTTGGCCGCCGTGCCCTGGTTTTCGCGCGCCAGCTCACAGGCTGTCCGGCAGATTCCGTCCAGAACGGGTTCGCGGTCGTTTTCCAGGTCGTCGCGCAGGGCGGGATCGATCTCGCCGCGCGGCACCGTCACCACCGGCGACATCCACTGTAGACCGAACACGTTCCGCAGTTTGGCCGTCACCTCCGGGGCGCGGGCCGGATCGGTCAGGTAGACCAGCAGCCGGCTTTCCACGTGCCTGATCGCCTCGACCGGTTCGCCCTTGAGTGCCGCGTTCATGTTGTTGATCAGCTTGCGCAAAAACATCTTGCGGTTGCGGCCCTTCAGGGCGATTTCCGCGTAGGCGCAGGCGATGATGGGGGTGGCCAGGGCCATGACGACTCCGGGGGCTTGATTCTCCGAGTGATCCATGTATTCTGCTGTCTGCTGTTCCCATGCAGAATCTAACAGGAGTGGTTTGGGGCGCAAGAGCGCGTTACCGGCCGTTAGCGGCAAAAGGACATTACGATGGTCGAAAGCGGCGGCATCAAGCTGGACATTTCGGGGCTGGACGGATTCCTGCGGCCCGGCGAGTTGGAGGCCATGGCCCCGCGGGTGGCGGCCGCCGCGGCCACGCTGGAAAACGGGACCTGCCCCGGCGCGGATTTCCTGGGCTGGCTCGATCTGCCCGCGCGCATCTCCGACGCCGACCTGACCGCGATCGAATCCGCGGCCGACCGGGCCCGCCGGGACACCGCCAGTTACGTGGTGATCGGCATCGGCGGCTCTTACCTCGGCGCGCGGGCCGTCCTGGAGGCGCTGGGCGGCCCGGCTTCCGGCTGTCCCGAAATCCTTTTCGCCGGGACGGGATTGTGCTCGGCCACCCTGGACCGGTTGCTGACCCGGGTGCGGAAGCGGGATTTTCGCCTGTGCGTGATCTCGAAATCCGGCACAACCCTGGAACCCGCGGTTGCCTTCCGGCTGCTGCGCGGCGAGCTGGAAAAAAAATACGGTCGGGCCGGGACAGCGGAACGGATCACCGCCGTGACCGACGCCAAGCGGGGCGCGCTACGCGGGCTGGCCGAGGCCGAAGGTTTCGAAACCCACGTCATTCCCGATGATGTGGGCGGACGATTTTCCGTCCTCACTCCGGTGGGCCTGGTGCCCTTGGCTGTCGCGGGCGTGGATATCCGGGGACTGGTGGCCGGCGCCCGGGCCATGCGCGATGCCTGCCTTTCCAGCGACCTGACCGCCAATCCCGCCCACCTCTACGCCGCGGCCCGCAATCTTCTTTACGAAAAGGGTTTTCTCAACGAGGTCATGAGCACTTTCCACGGCGATCTGCAGATGTTGCAGGAGTGGTGGAAGCAGCTTTTCGGCGAGAGCGAGGGGAAAAACGGGCAGGGCATCTTTCCGGCCTCGACGGTTTTCACCACCGATCTGCACAGCCTGGGCCAGTACATCCAGGACGGCCGCCGCAACCTTCAGGAAACCTTCCTGTGCGTGCGGAGCGGGGTCGGCGGCCTGACGGTGCCGGGCCAGGACCCGGGCGATCTGGACGGCCTCAACTACCTGGGCGGCCGGAGCCTGGACGATATCAACTGGAAGGCCTACCAGGGGACCAGGCAGGCGCATCTGGCCGGGGGAGTTCCCTGCACGAGTTTCGAGGTGGAAACCCTGACGCCCCAGGCAGTTGGCGGGCTGCTCTACCTGTTTGAAAAGGCCGTGGCGGTGAGCGGTTTGTTGTTGGGAGTCAACCCCTTCGACCAACCGGGGGTGGAAACCTACAAGAAGGAAATGTTCCGCCTGCTGGGTAAATCCTGAACCATACAGGTCTTGATTCACTCGCGGTTTGATCTCCCATCAATGACGTTATATTTTCGACAGGTGATGCGATAATCCCCGGGACCGGATTCCGGTTTCCCGATGTTTTTCCCCCAGATTGAGGAGAAACCCGTGAAGAAGTCAGCCCTTGTCTTCACAGTGATGGCCGTCGTCCTGATGATCGCGGTCGCCGGTTGCGGCGATAAGAAGGAAACGGCCGAAAGCGCGCCCGCCCCCGCCGCGGATGCGACCACGGCCCAGGCTCCCGCCCAGGCCGCCAACCCCGACATGTGGGAAGGCACCGTTCTGGAAACCATGAACTCCGGTGGGTACACCTACGTCCACCTCGACACCGGCAGCGAAAAGATCTGGGCCGCCGGTCCGGAAGCCACCGTTTCGGTCGGCCAGAAAATCGTGATGGACAAGGGCATGGCCATGGGGGAATTCCACGCCAAGTCCCTGGACCGCACGTTCGATCAGATCTACTTCGTCGGCTCCATCAAGGGCGAGGGCGAAGCGCCCACCCAGGGAGCGCCCCACGGCGACATGGGTGGAATGAGCTCCCCCGAAGCCGCGTCCCACAGCACCGTGGATAAGGCCGACATCACTGGTGTCGCCAAGGCCGCCGACGGCTATACGGTCGAGGAGATCTTCACCAAGAGCGCCGAACTTTCCGGCAAGAACGTGAAGGTGCGCGGCCAGGTCGTGAAGTTCACGCCCAACATCATGGGCACGAACTGGGTGCACATCCAGGACGGCACCGGCAGTGGGCCGACCTCCGATCTTACCGTGACTACCAGTGCCGTCGTGGCCAACGGGGACATGGTTGTTGTCGAGGGGGCGCTGACGGTCAATAAAGACTTCGGTGCCGGGTACAAGTATGACGCCATTATCGAAGGTGCTACCGTCACCAAGGAGTAGACCGGAGGCCGGGTGTGACTTGACTCGGCTTAGCGGATGCGTCCACAACAAAAAGGCCCGGCATAAGCCGGGCCTTTTTGTTGCGAACACGTCCGATGCACCTCGTTCAAGCCGCACCCGGCCTCCGGTCTACTCCTTGGTGAAGCACCGCCCTTGATGATGCCGGCATTTGCAACATGGCGCACCCAAGGCTCGACCGGTGGCGTCACTTTGACATTCAATGTAAAAATCCGAGGTTGGCCTCGGGTTTTTGGTTGAATAATCAAAACAGGGTCTTCATGGGGGTATGAGAAAACCGGCGCTTCATCCCATTAAGGGGAAGCGCCGGTTGTTCGGGCGAGAGATTCGATTACTTGTAGATCACCATGTCCTTCATGGAGACCAGGATGCAGACGACCTCGTTGATTTCATTTTCGCCGTGGCCGAGGTTCTTCATGGCCTGGCCGACATCGTGGCCGGCCGAGAGGAAGTCGGCTTCGGTGAACTGGTGGCGGGCATGGGCGGCCTTCATGTTCTGGCCGTGGTAGCTTTCGGTGCCTCCGGTGCCCGCAGCGACGAAATCGGCCACGCTCTTGGCCAGCTTATCGCCGTCCACGTACTTCATCATCAGCCGGAAATCCTCATTCTCCTGGTGGAGACGCACGATTTCCTTGGTCAGGGCGTGGATTTTCTCGTATCCGCCCAGGCGGTCGTACAATGATTTTTCGGCCTGGCGGGCGCTCCGCGCATCCGCGGATTCCTCGCACATGGTCACCAAACCCTGCATGGCCGCCGAGGACGAGGGTTGCTCTTTGGGGTGCTCGCCAGGGTGCTCATTCCCGCCGGCGATCGCCAAAACCGGGATAAATACCAGCAAAACAGCCATTTTGACCAGGATCGACACTGAATTCTTCATGCTAAAGACTCCTTCTGGGGATTGAAAGTGATGTTCATATTCTACATGGTTTTTTGGGAGTTGCATGAAAATCCGATGAAAAATGTATGTGATCTGGAAATTTTTATCAATTCCGGCGCCAGCGATAGCCGAAACCCCTTACCGTTTCTATTCTTGCCTCTTCGGCGCCCAGTTTCCGGCGCAGCGTTTTGACCACTGCGTCCACGACGTTGCTGCCCACATGGGCCCCGTCCGAGTCCCAGACGGCCTCCAGGATGTCATCCCGCGAGGCGGTGGCCCCGCCGAGGGCTTCCAGATACTCCATGAGTCCGTATTCGAGTGGTGTGAGGGGCACTTCCTCGCCGTCGAGAACCAGGGCGCGGCGGTCCCGGTCCAGCAGCCCGCCTTCCTGGACGCCCAGTTCCTCGCCCACCAGTCCGGTGATCCAGCCGTCCACCGAGGCGGGGCCGAAGTCGAGCATCGCGGCCGGGAAGGAAGTGGAGCCCAGCTTGGCCGCACAATCCTCGAGAATCCGGAATCCGAGACGGGTCGCCACTTCCGCGTAGGGGCCGAGGTCGGCCACCGTGAGATAGGCCCGCCGCAGGGCCGGGCGCAGTTCCATATAGGTCCTTTTCATGTCTAGCCAGCAGGCGGCCTGTTCGGCCGAGGGGATCTCCCCGTCCCGGTCCGCCAGCCAGCGGCGGATGAAAAGGCATTTGCTCCCGGCGGGGATCGGCTCTTCCGCGAGGTGCCGGCTCCAGGACTTGGCAACCGGGTCCTTTCGCAACAACGCCGCGGGCAGGTCGGCGGCCTCGCTCATGCAGTAGAAACCGACCACACTGTCTTCGCGGTCGCGCACGACACGGAAAGCGTCGGGACGAAAGGTCCACCATGCTTCCAGGGCGGCGGCGCCGTCCGGACCGTCGTGACGGGCGGCAATCGCCTGAACCGCCTTTGCATCCTCGGCACGGGCGGCCTCCACGGCGAACTCCAGGTTTCCGGAGGGGAAAAAGGCCTCGCGGACGACGGGATTTTCGATCAGGTAGATCATGTCGGCGGTGTAGCGCCAGATGTCGGCCACCGGCGCGGCGCTCACTTCCCGGCGCAACTGCCGCCAGACCCGGCGGCGGCAGGCGTAGTACTGCTCCGGGTCGTTGGCCTTCAGGGTTCGCGCCATGGCTTCGCGGACGGTCTCGTGGAGACAGAGCCCATCCCGCCGGATATCGACGATGGGCAGCTCGCGCAGGGCATCGAAAAGTTTCTCGTCGCCGAGGGAAAACGCGCGCAAAAGCGAGCGCGTGATCCGGCGGGCCACACTGGCGAAACGCAGGGCGTCGCGAAGCGAGGGATCGGCGACGTCGTCCAGGAACATGGCCGCGAGCTGCTGCATCACTTCCTGGATGGCCCTTTCGCGAAAGGCCTCCGCCCCATGGACGCGGGCGGATGAAGCGGCGAGTTTCAGGGCCATGGGATTGCCGTGGGTCACGGCGGCCAACTGGTCGGCCGCAGCGGAATCGAGACCCGCGGCGGTCAGCAGCTCCATGCCGTCGGCCCTGTCCAGCGGCTCGACGGGCCGGGCGTGGACCAGGCCGTACCAGTCGGGCGACGTCAGCCACTGGGTTACCGGCGGGCGCCGGCCGGCCATCAACAGGCGGACGTTGTCCGGCATGGCGGGCAAAAAGACGCCGCGCAACCAGGTGTCCATCAGCAGAAAAGAATCGTAGTGATCCACCGCCAGGATCACGGTGGCGTCGGTCTTCCCCAGAATCCCCACCGCGTCGTCGAGACTTGCCGCCGCGTCACCGGTCAGCCGGCCCAGCTCCGACAGGAAGCCGCGTTCGGTCGGTTCGACGAGCCGCCCGTCCATCACCAGGACCTGTGCCCCTTTGTCGCCGGCCTGCTCGGCGAATTTCATCACCAGTGATGATTTTCCCACCCCGGGAATGCCGTGAAGGAAGACAACCAGGGGTTCGGCCCCGTCCAGCAACTTGTGCAGATGGGCGAGATCCTCATCGCGTCCGACAAAGGCTTCGCCGGCCCTGCGCGCAAGCAGGCGGTCGATGGATTTGGATTGATCCCGCATAAATAGTCCCTTTCCCGCTCATAAGCGGGTTTTGGCGTGGGGCCTGTCCCCATATATGGAGAACCCGGGAGGTCCTCGCTGCGATCCTGCGGATCGCGGCTGCGGAGTACCCGGGTTCTCCATATATGGGGACAGGCCCCGAAGCAACTACCTACTTATGGTCGGTAAGATACTTCGCCACACCTTCGGCGGTGGGGGTCATGGCGTCGTCGCCTTTGGACCAGTTCGCGGGGCAGACTTCCCCGTGCTCCTCGAGGTGCTGCAGGGCGTCGACCATGCGGATCATCTCGTCGATGTTCCGGCCCAGGCCCAGGTTGTTGACGGTGCTGTGCTGCACGATGCCGTCC
>JBDLKA010000072.1:0-18567 GCA_039714075.1 Candidatus Krumholzibacteriota bacterium
GCCCAGGCGGGAACATCCCCGGCTGGTGAATGGACCGGAACCATGAGAACCCCCGACGGCCGGGAGGTTGAAATCCTCCTCAAACTGGACCAACAGGGGTCGGCCTGGACCGGAACCATGGAAAGTCAGGCCATCGGGGAAACAGTCGTGACCGGCCTGAAGGTGACCGAAACCAGGATCAGTTTCACCTTCAAACCCGAAGGTGCGCCTTTCCCGGCCCACTTCAGCGGCTCCTATATCGCCGGGGACGACCGGGTTACCGGTACCTTGTCCCTGCGCGGCAATAGTCGATTCGTCAAATTCCACCGGGTTCCGGGCTCCGAACCCGTAGTCCTGGCGCCGGGCGAAGAGCCGCCCGAGCCCGCCCGGATCCGCCATGAGTATAAATTCGCCTTCACCGCCCGGGCCAGCTACTGGGCCGACCTGCACGTGGTCAAGGACGAAGAATACAACATGAACAACCTGACCGTCGGCGACTGGAGCTTCGACGGAACCCTCAGGTACCACCTCTTGGACGGGTTCAACGTTTTTGTCAGGGGTTACCGGGGCGCACAGCGGACCAGCACGAACCAGATGAGGCTGGACGACTACAACGACCTGGGCCTGGTCAGCCAATCCACGTGGAAGCTGGACGGCTACGAATTCGGCGTCATGGGCTACCTGGGCAACATCATGATGCGGGATTCAAAATTCAATCCCTACCTGACCGCCGCCGGCGGCGTCGTCAATTGGGAACTGACCAGGGCCGAACGCGGCACCAGGGTGCTCTCCCTTGAGGGGCAGCCCTTCGAAGGCAGTGATCCGGCGGTGGCCGTCGGCATGGGTACCGAATACGAGATCAGCAAGAACATCATGCTGGAATTCGAGTGGCTGTGGCGTTACTTCATGACCGCCGACGACACCAAGTGGCCCACCGAAATCTTCAGCAATACCCACGCCTGGGCCTTGTCCTTCGGTGCTACCATCGGGTTTTTCTAGGATCCGCCGCTCCGGCGCTTCGACCTGAAAAAGCCTCCCCGACCGGGGAGGCTTTTTTCTTGATGGCCTTCCTGGTATCACATCCCCTTTTGAACCGCGTACCATATCAAATCCGTCAGAGGCAGGATGGGCAGGTCGGGGGCGTCAAGCAGCAGGGCGTCGGCGATCTGCCCCAGACAACCGGGATTGGAAGTCACCACCAGGTCCGCCCCGGCGGCGATCAGGTTGGCCGCTTTGCGGCGTCCCAGATCCGCGGAAATTTCCGGGTACCGCAACCCCCAGGCTCCACCGCTGCCGCAGCAGACTTCCGCTTCCACGGGTTCGACCAGTTCCAGACCGGGGATGGCCTGCAGCAATTGGCGGGGCTCGGTGACGATTCCCTGCCCATGCCGGGCATGGCAGGGATCGTGATAGACGACCCTGAGCGGAACCCGGCCCGCCGGCGGCAGATCCAGGCCCGCCAGCAGGACGGTCGCATCAATCACCTTTTCCTGGAAATCCTCGCCGTATTGCCCGAGTTCATGGCTGCAACCGGCCGCCTCGGCGACGATGACCGCACCGGCCGCCAAGGCTCCGGAAAAAGCCTCCCGGTTGCGCCCTCTCAGATCGGCCGCGCGCCCCGGCCGACCCGTATGGGCGGCCAGGGCGCCGCAACAATCCTGGGTCACGGGTTCCTCGATCCGGCAGCCGGCCTCCACCAGCAGGTCGTGGAGCCGGCGGGAGGTTCCGGGCAGCAGTGCGGCGTTGGCGCAGCCCCGGAAAAAGGCGATCCGGGGACCGGGACCGGGCTGAAGAGACCTCCCCTCCCCTTGGAGCTCCCCACCGCTTTTCCCGCCGCTTTTCCCGCCGGAAAGCCCGTCCAGCATCCGCAACAGTTCCCCGTCTGTGCGGGGGGAGGTGGGCATGGACCCCAACAACCGGACCAGTTGCCCCGCCCCGGCCGGGGAGCCGGCCAACCTGTGCCGCCAGGTCCTGCCGGCCAAAGCCGCCAGCAGGCCGCGGGCCAGGCCCGCCACACCGGACATGAAGCCAAGGAACCCGGTCCTGTCCAGCCGGCGCAGGACGGATCCCGGAACCGCCGGCCGCGGCAATCCGTCCGCCCGGTCGGTGAGCAGGCCCACGGCCCGCTGCTGCCCGTATTCCAGCAGGGAAAAGGGGACTCCACTCGGGCAGGCGGTCTCGCAGGCCCGGCAACCGATGCACTGGTCGAAGGCCTGCAGGAAGACGCCCGGGACCGAAACCGCTTCCGTGGAAGGGAGCATTTCACCCAGCAGCAGCAACCGTCCCCGGGGGGACTGCACCTCGTTGCCGGTGGCCAGCCAGGTCGCGCAATGGGGCAGGCACAGGCCGCACTGCACACACTGCCGTAACAGGTTGTCGAGCTGCCGCTCCGCTGACACCGTGGCTGTCACCTGCGCGTCAGGCATTTTCATCCTCCAGCCAGGGCGGCGTCTCCAGGGCGCCGGAGGGGTCGAACAAGGCCTTCATATCCCGCAGGAAATCCAGGGGCACGCCAGGGGCAGGAGCACAGGCGGGAAGTATGTGGCCGTCTTTGCAGAAACGATCGGCGTGCCAACCGGCGGATGAACCTGCCGGATCGGGCGACCACACCAGTCGCGGCGCCGATTGCCAGATCCACCGGTCGATATTTGCGGGCCACATCTTCCGGTCCCCGTCTTCACCGGGCAACCGGGCCAGGAAAGTCCAATCGGGGGAAGAGAGGGCCCAGTCGGGAATCAGGCCGCTGTCCAGGAATTCACCGGCCCGGCCGAAGTCGAGTTCCAGATGCGAAGCCGGCGGGGAGCCCCCCAGGATGGCCTCCATGTCCTTCCCCGCCTGGTCCAGATCCCACGGTCTGCTGCGGCCGGGAAGCAGGACGACCACCTCCGGCTCGGGATTTTCGGTGGAAGCGTCGACGATCATCACCGGCCCGCCCAGGCCGTCGTCCCTGGTTGCCAGGTATCGGGCCAAACGGTCGAGATCCGGTTCGCGCCGCTTGCGATCGGCCAAGGGGAAACGCCAGCAACCGACGCTTTCGGGAACCGGCCGGAGCTGAAAGGTGGCCGCCAGGGGTTGGGCCCAGACACGGCCCGAACCGCACAGCATGTGGACCAGATCGTAACCCGCCACGTTCTTGAACACCGGAGCGCCCGCGTGGAAAAGACGCCCCGCACCCGTTTCCGCCCAGAGCTCCAGGAGGAATTGGCGGGCCGTCCCCGTCCCGCAAAAAGAGGGACCCGCAACAAGATGGGCCACCAGATCCCCCACGGTGCCGGCGGATCCCAGACCGCAGCCCGAGCTGTGGAAAACAGCCCCCACGGGAATCCAGAACCCCTTGGCGAGGGCGGCCTCCTGGATCCCGGCCAGAGGCGTGTCCGCCGGTGCGGTCACCGTCAGGTTCGCCCATTGGAAAACGGTTTCAGCAGGGAGAGGTTCGACCGGCCTGAAAGTCGCCTCGGCGCCGGGATGCAGTTTGCCCGGGTTCAGGATCTCCCGGGGATCGAAAATATCCTTTATCCCCCGCTGCAGGCGCGCGGTTTCGCCGTCGATCTGCCAGGGCAACGCATGGAGTTTTTCGATCCCCACGCCGTGTTCGCCGGTGATGCTGCCCCCCCGGGCCAGGGTGGCCCGGATGATGTCATCGGCCGCCGCGTGGGCGCGGCGGGTCTGGTCGGGATCACGGTCGTCATAACACACACCGGGGTGCAGGTTGCCGTCCCCGGCGTGGAAGGCGGTGATGACGTCCACGCCGTGGCCGGCCTTGATGACCTGGATTTCCCGGACCAGCCCCGGCAGTTCACCCAGAGGGACGACAACGTCCATGGTCACGTAACTGGGCGTCAAGCGTCCGACGGCGCCGAAGGCCTTCTTGCGGCACTTCCACAGTTCGAGGCGTTCGGCCTCGTCGGCCGCGCGGCGCACGTCGCTGGCGCCATGGCCGGCCAGCAGGGCGGCGGCGCGGTCACCATCCTCAACCGTTTCCTGCGGCCGGCCCACGAATTCGACAATCATCGCGGCTTCGACGTCGGTGGGAAAACCGAAGCCGAAGGCTTCTTCAACCGCCGCCAGCACGGCCTGGTCCACCATCTCCACCGCCACCGGAGCCAACCCCTCGCCCAACAGGCCGACCACCGCGCGGGCGGCATCCTCCAGGTCGGGAAAAAACGCCAGCAGGGTGGATACGTCCGCAGGGTCGGCCACCAGCCTGAGGTCGGCCGCCGTCACCAGACCCAGGGTTCCCTCGCTGCCGCACAACAGCGACAAAAGGTCCAGACCACGCTCCACCGCCAGGCCCCGGCCGGTGCGGTGGAGCCTGCCGTCGGCGTCGAGCCATTCCAGGTGCAGCAGGTGCTGAAGGGTGACCCCGTGCCGCAGGCAGTGGGGTCCCCCCGCGTTTTCGGCGATGTTGCCGCCGATGCTGGACGCGGCCTGGCTGGAGGGATCGGGGGCGAAATGAAGACCGTGGCCGGCGGCATGCCGGGTCACGCCATCGTTCAGGACTCCCGGCTGGACCCGAACCCGACCGCCATACGAATCTACAGGGTCGAGGTCGGTCAACCGCGAGGTCCCCACGACGACCGCATCGGGGCCGGGCACCGCGCCTCCGCTCAAACCCGTTCCGGTGCCGCGGCAAACCACCGGAACCTCAGCCTTGCGGCACAGGCGGATCACCCGGCGGAGTTGCGCCTCATCGGCCGGAAGCGCTACGGCCAAGGGCCGGCCCCCGGTCAGATGGGAGGCGTCCCGGGAATAGACCAGCCGGATCGCTTCGTCCGCGTGGAATCCGCGTACGCCCAGGATCTCTTGCAGTTCTGCCAAAAAGGCGGGGGAAGAACCGGATTCCTGGTCAGGTGCGATCCCGGACATGGCCTCAGCCTTTGGGCACGGGTTTGTGTTCGGCGGAAAGGGCGGGCTTCGGCCGGCGCCGCCCCGTCAGTTTGCGGGGAATCCTCCCCAGGGCCTCGAAAATGTCTTCGGACAGGGTCGTCGTCGTCGGCAGAAGGATCAGGGTCAGGAACGCGCTCACGAACAGCCCGCCCATGATCACCAGGGCCATGGAGTAATAGTAGACCCCGCCCAGGGACGGCTTCTGGACCACGATGGGCACCAGGCCGATCAGGGTCGTCACCGCCGTCATGACGATGGGACGCAGGCGCTCGCGGCCGCCGCGCATCATGGCTTCGGTTCTCTCCATGCCCCGGCGCCGATACTGATTGATGTGCTCCAGCATGACGATGCCGTTGTTCACCACGATGCCGATCAGCAGAAGAAGACCGATGGCCGCGGGCTGATCGAATGAGGTCCCGGTGAAGTAAAGGGTCCAGATGGCGCCGGACAGGGCGAAGGGCAACGACACCATCAGGGCCAGGGCCTGCCGGACCGATTCGAAGAGCCCGGCCATGACCGCGAACACCAGCATCAGCGCCAGCAGAAGGTTGGTCATGAATTCCCGGGACTGTTCCTTGCGGAGCGATTCCCACTGGCCGAAGGTCCAGTTATAACCAAAAGGGAATTCCATTCCCGCCAGCGCCTGCTCTACCTGGGGGATGTAATCCTCCCGCCTCCCGTCCTGGTAGCGGGCGGTTACCCAGACGCTCGTCAACCGGTTGTCCCGCTGGATGTGTTCCCGGCCCGGACGCTGATTCAAATCCGCCACCGCGGCCAGGGGCACCTTCTCGCCCTCGGGGGTGTGCATGACCAGGTTCTGGAGCTGGTCCAGGCTCTCCACTTCCTGCTCGTCCAGGGTCAGGCGCATTTCCCGTTCCCCTTCCGGGGTCCGGAACCGCTGCAGCCTGCGGCCGCGGTAGGTCAGGCCCACCACCTGGGAAACCTGGTCCGGGCTGATGTCGTACCGCGCCGCCAGGTCCCGGTCCGGTTCGATATGCAGTTCCTGCTGGGCTTCGGCATGGCGGGTTTCCACGTCGATCAGGCCGGGGATGGTTTCGATCTTCAGAATGGCCGTTTCCGCCAGCTCCATCAGGACCTGGGTATCCTCCCCCACCAGTTGGAAGGCCACGCGGTCGCGGCCGCGGTGCCGCCGCCAGCCCATGCTGTTTTCCTGGACCCGCAGCTGGACTCCGGCCAGCTCCGGCAGCAAGCCCCGCAGGGTGTTCCGCACCTGGTTGATGTTTTCCTCGTTGGCCTCGCCTTCCTCGAGATAGATCCTGGTCAGGGAGAACCGGTCGCTCCAGAAGCTGTAGATCGAACGCGCCATGAGGTCTTCGCGGTGGGGCTCGAGGACCTGTTCGACCTGGGAAATCACCTTCTCCTTGCGGTCCAGGCTCATCTCCTCGCTGAATTCGTAACGCACCTGGACGAAGAGCTCGGTCTGGCTGGTGTCGAAGTTCATGTCCACCCGCTGAAAGGGGAAGACGGCCGACCCGACCACCACCAGACCCACCACCGGGCTGATCCACCGGCGCTTCAGGCTGACCGCCAGCATCCGTTGAAAGACATCTTCCAGCCAGATCATGGCCCTGCCCCTGGGCCGGGGCTTGGACTTGATGTACCACGAGGTGGCCAGGGGAATGAGCGTCTGGCTGATGAACAGGGAAGCCAGCAGGGTGAGGCAGACGGTGATGCCCAGTTCCTTGAGATAGAGATTCATCTCGCTGGGCTTGTTGAAGATCAGCGGAATGAACACGATGACCGAAGTCAGGGTCGCGGCGACCACCGCGGTGGTGACCTCGCGGGCGCCCAGGCGGGCGGCGGTCTTGCGGTCGGCTCCCAGTTCGCGGTGGCGGAAGATGTTTTCCATCACCACGACCGCGTTGTCCACCAGCATCCCGATGCCCACGATCAATCCGAGCAGGGTCAGGGTGTTGAGTGATTTGCCCTGGGCCCAGACGATGCCGCAGGTCACGATCAGCGAGAAGGGAATGCAGCTGACCGCCACCAGGGTCGTGGAAACCCGCCGCAGGAATCCGAAGAGAACCAGGGCCGCCAGGATGGAGCCGAAAATTCCGGTGAAGGTCAGGTCCCTGAGGGTCTTGCGGATTTCCTGTCCCTGGCTGAACCAGACCAGGAAGTTGACGCCCTCCAATTCCGGGTCGTCGTTCATGCGGGCGATGGCCGCTTCCAGTTCATCGCAGACCTCGACGGTGTTGGCCTTGGACTCCTGGGTCACCGTGACCCCGATGGCGAAATGGCCGTCCAGGTGGCGGCCGTATTCCAGCGGCGGTTCCTGGTACACCACGTCCGCGACGTCGGACAGGTGCAGGCCGTCCGCGCGCAGGGGCAGGTTGCTGATCTGCTCGACATCGCCGAAGGTGCCGATGGTGCGCAGGGTCCAGCGCGAGTCCCGGGAGACGATCTTCCCCAGGGACTGGTCGAAGTTTCCCGCGCGCAATACGCGGGCCACGTCCCGGACGTCGAGGTTGTGAAGTTCCAGGTCGGCCACCCGCAGGTTGATCCGCACTTCCCGGGGATTCACCCCGTCCAGACGAACCTGCGCGACCCCGGACACCCTTTCCAGGGGCCGGATGATCTTCCTTTCCAGCAGGTCGTAACTTTCGCTGAGATCCCGCGGCGAACTGAGGCGTCCCTCGAGGACCGGCTGGTCCGCGTCACGTGAATCCCAACTGGTCGAGACCTCGATGTCCCCGATGTCCTCCGGCAATTCCCCCCTGATCCGGTCGATGCGTTCCCACACCTCCACCCGGGCCAGATGCATGTCCACGTCCCAGGAGAAATTCAGCCGGATGCGCCCGCCGTCACTGCCGCAGCGTGACCACATGCTTTGCAAACCGCGGACGCTGCCGACGGCATCCTCGACCGGACGGACGATCATACGCTCCACCTGTTCGGGTGAAGCATTTTCGTAAGGAAGATTTATAAACAGTTCCGGTTCGGTAATATCCGGCATGAAGGCCAGCGGCAGCCGGCCCAGGGCGACCAGTCCGAGGACCACGATGCTCACCAGCACCATCAAAGTGGTGACGGGCCGTTTGATGGCCAGTTCCGGGAGCGTCATATGCGGCGTCCTCTCAATCTTCCTCGCCCACCCGCGACGGCACCACCAGGTAGGCCGCGGGAATGACCACCAGGGTCAGCAGGGTGCTCAGGGCCAGACCGCTGGCCACGGTGATGGCCAGGGGTGAGCGCAACTCGGCACCCTCGCCCCAGGCCAGGGCCATGGGCATCAGTCCCAGGATGGTCGTCAGGGTCGTCATCAGGATCGGTCTCAATCTGATATGGCCCGCCCGGATCACGGCTTCGAGCTTGGTCGCTCCGTTCCGTCGCAGGCGGTTGATGGTGTCGATGAGCACGATGGCGTTGTTGACCACGATCCCCACCAGCATCACCGTGCCGATCAGCACAATGACGGTGATCGGCGTGGAAGTCGCCAGCAGGCCGGCCACCACCCCGACCAGCGCCAACGGAATGGTGAACAGGACCAGGAACGGATGCAGGAACGATTCGAAGGTGGCCGCCATGACCAGGTAGACCAGGAAAATCGCCAGGCCGATGGCGAAGCGCAGACTGCCGAAGCTGACCTGCATTTCCTTGTTCTGCCCCCCGAGGTCCAGGGACAGTCCCGTGGTGCGGGGCATGCCGTCCATGATGCGCTGGACGTCGGCGACGGCCGCGCCCAGGCTGCGGCCGTCCAGGTTGGCCGAAACCACGGCCGCCCGCTGCTGCTGGAGCCGGTGGATTTCCGCCGGCCCGCGGTCCTCCGTCACCTCGGCCACCGACAGCAGGCGCAGGGGCTCGCCGTCGGGCCCGGGCACGATGAGGTTGCGGACGTCGTTCACCGTCTGCCGATGGCTTTCCCGGTTGCGGATGCGGATGTCGATCTGCCGGTCCTGCTCCTTGAACTTGGTGGGCACCACGCCAAGGACCCTGTTTTTCAGGGTTTCGGACAGCACGCCCATGTCCAGGCCCAGGGCGGCCAGGCGCTCCCGGTCGAACACGACCTGCAGTTCGGGGTTGCCCGCTTCCAGCGAGGAGCGGACGTCGACCAGGCCGGGGACGGCATTCAGTTTCCCGGCCAATTCCAGGGAGTAGGAGCGCAGCTGGTCCAGATCATCGCCGAAGATGAGCACCTCGACCGGCGTCTTGAGACTGAAATACGAGGGCCGGCCGAACTTGATCTCCAGGTCGGGAAGGGCGGAGAAATCGCGGCGCAGCCGTTCGGCGAGGTTCACCTCACCTTCGCTGTCGGACCGGTCCTTCATCACCAGGTTCAGCTGGCCCAGGTTTTCCGCCTTGGTGTTCAGGGACATCCCGCCGGAAACTAGCCGGCTGCCCACGGTCGCGTAGTAGCGATCCACGGCGGATTCACCTCCGGCGGCCTGTTCCATCAGTTTGACCGACCGGTCGGTGGCGGCCAGCGAGGCTCCCTCCGGCAACTTGACCTCGAAAAAGAATTCGCCTTCGCTGAGCTGCGGAATGAGCTCGGTGCCCAGCAGGCCCACGGCGGCGAGCGCGCCGAAGAAGAGGGCGAAACCGACGAGCAGGGTCAGGTATTTGAACCTGAGAGCGCCCTGGAGAAACCCGTCATAGATTCCGGAAAACCAGCCCAGGGTCCGGTCGGAAACCGGCTGCGCGGGACCCTCCGCAGCCGTGGATTCCATCAGGGCTTCGGCCACCCGGTCCGCCCGCGGCAGGCGGCCGCCCGCCGCGCTCAGCATGGGAATCACCGTCACGGCCACCACCAGGGAAGCCAGGATGCTGAAGGTGACGGTCAGGGCCTGGTCGCGGAACAACTGCCCCGCCACCCCTTCCACGAACACGATGGGCAGGAACACCGCCACGGTGGTCAAGGTGGACGCCACCACGGCGCCCCCCACTTCGGCTGTACCGTGCACCGCCGCGGCGAACAGCAGCCGGCCTTCCTTCCTCTGGCGGTAAATGGACTCCAGCACCACGATCGAGTTGTCCACCAGCATGCCGATCCCCAGGGTCAGTCCACCCAGGGACATGATGTTCAGGGAGATGTCCATCTTGTACATCGCAATGAAGGTGGCGATCACCGAGATGGGAATGGAGGTGGCGATGATCAGCGTGCTGCGGGCATCCTTCAGGAACAGGAACAGGACGGTGATCGCCAACAGCCCACCGATGAGGGCGGCGTTGCGGACCTCGTCCACGGCCTGCTGGATGAACTGGGACTGGTCGAACAACACGGTCAGGGTGGCGCCTGCGGGCAGCTTGCCGTTCTGCCATTCGGCGATCCGGTCGCGCAGGCGGCGGGCCACCGTCACGGTGTTGGCGTCGCCCTCCTTGTAAAGGGAGATCTCCACCGATTCACGCCCATTCACGCGCGTGATTTCCTCCCGTTCCCGGCTGCCCCACCGCACCGTCGCCACCTCGCCCAAGCGAACCGAAGCCCCCTCGGAGTGGACGATGATCAGGTCGGCGATTTCCTGGATGTCCTGGAACTCGTTGATGGTCCGAATGAGGTACTGGCTGTCCTGGCCGCGCAGAGCCCCTCCGGGAAGGTTCACGTTGCTGACACCGACGACCTGGCGCACACGGTCGATGGTGATGCCCAGGGCCGCCAGGCGCTCCTGGTCGACCTCGATCTGGATTTCCTCTTCCAGGCCGCCCTTGATGCCCGCCGCCGCCACGCCCTTGACGGTTTCGAAATCCTGCTTGATCTGCCGATCGGCCAGGCGGCGCAGGGTGGTCAGGTCGCTGTCGCCGGCCAGGGCCAGGCGGATGATGGGATCCAGGCTGGGATCGAAGCGCAGGACCACCGGATCGGTGGCCTCTTCCGGCATGACCAGCCGGTCGAGCATCTCGCGGACTTCCATGGACAGCAGGTCCATGTCGCTGCCCCACTCGAATTCCAGGGTGACCTCGGAAATCCCCGCGCGCGACACCGAGTGGATGGTCTGCAATCCGCGCAGAACACCCACGGCCTCCTCCACCGGACGGGTCACCAGGTTCTCGACTTCCTGGGGCGCCGTGTCGGGGAATTCGGTCTGCACGGTGATCGACGGATAGGTGATGTCGGGAAACAGCTCGAGGGAAAGGCGGTTGTATCCCACCAACCCGAAAGCGATGACGGCCAGGGCCGCCATGACCACGCTGACCCGCCTGCGGACCGCCAGACTGACTATGGTCTGCATCAGCGGCCCGCTCCCGACTCGTCCTCGAGGATCTTCAGCGGCGACCCGTTCTTGAGGGATCGCTGGCCCTTGACGACCACGGTTTCGTCCAGAGCCAGGCCCGACAGGATCTGGGCCTGTTCATCGTCGGTGAACCCCACCTCGACGATGCGCCGTTCGGCGGTGGGTTCGGAATCGGGTTTTTCACCCGCAACAACGGTGTAGACCACCGACTCACCCTTGTCGGTCAGGACCGCGATGCGGGGCACCAGCGCAACGCCGTCGCGCTTCTCGGTCACGATCTGCACCTGGGCGAAATCACCCGGCCGGGTCTGTTCCGGGTATTCCGGCACCTCGATGGTGAGCTTGATGGTTCCACTGGTCGGGTCGATGACCGGGCTGACCAGCTTGATGCGGCCGGCCAGCCGGGCCCCCGTGCTGTCCAGGACCAGGTTGACCGCCTGATCGGCCTGGAGCTTCCTGAATTCTCGGCTGGGCACATGGACCCGCGCCAGCAGGGGATCGAAATCGGCCATGACCATCACCGCGTCGCCCACAGTCAGATTCTGACCTACATCCACCAGACGGCTGGTGACGCGGCCGCTGAAGGGCGCGGTGACGGTGGTGTGCGACAGGGCCAGCCGGGCCAGGCCCTCGTCGGCCTCGGCGCTGGCCAGCTCGCTGCGGACCGCCTGGAATTCCTCCTCGGTGGCCAGCTCTTCCTTCATCATCAATTCCATCCGCTCGAACCGCGAGCGGGTGTTCGCCGTAGCGGCGGCGGCCTGTTCCAGTCGATAGCGGTACTCGTCGTTGTCCACCTTGAGCAGCGGATCGCCGGCGTCGACAAAGTCCCCTTCCTCGACCAGGAGCGTTTCCACGACACCGGTCGCCCGGGCCAGAATCTGGGCTTCCTTTTCGGCCTCGAGGGTGGCCGTGGCCCGGTAGTAACTGGAGATGGAACCGCTGACCACCCGGGTTACGGCGACGGGAATGGCCGGTTGGGCGGGCCGCCCGCCCGGCTTGTGGCCCTGTCCGTGGTTGCCGGCGCCGGGGCCGTGACCCTGGCCGCCCGGGGCCGCCTGATCGCCACCGGAATCCCCACATCCACCGCTTCCGGTCAGGAAAACCAGCGACAACAACATCAACAGCACCGGAATACAACTTGGGCCGCCTCTTCGGATCCAGGCCATCTTTCCCATTCCCTTTCATCCCAACATGGTGATAAACAAGACCGGCAAGGCCGGCCGAATTGATCATATACGTGATTCAACCACCTAAGATTCCTGTATTTCCGCGAAGTGGCAAGTTCAAACCCGGTTGTTGGTTAATTGACGGCCGCAAATCCACCTTTTATTATGGAGGCACGAATATTCCCAGTCCCCCATTTGCAACCTGAACGGGGCGCGGACCGCCCCTGGGAGGAACCATGAAAATAGCGGTATGTGTCAAGCAGGTTCCCGATTCGGAAACCAGGATCAATCTGGCCGCGCCCGCCGCCGAGCTGGACGAATCCGGATTCACGCGGGTCCTGAATCCCTACGACGCCTACGCCGTCGAGGAAGCGGTCAAGATCAAGGAAGCCGGTGGCGAGGTCGAAGTGACGGCCATCACCATTGGTCCCGAGACCGTCAAGGAAACCCTCAAGAAGGACTGCCTGGCCGTGGGCTGCGACAAGGCCGTGATCATCACCGATCCCGCCCTGGACGGAGCCGACGAGACCGCCCTGTCCACCGTTCTGACCGCCGCCCTGGGCCGCGATTCCTATGACCTGGTCCTGTTCGGCATCAAGGCCATCGACGACGACAGCGGACAGATCGGCATCATGGTGGCCGAAAAGATGGGACTGCCCCACGTTTCGACCATCACCCATCTGGAACTGGGCGACGGTTCCCTGACCGCCCACCGGGAAATCGAAGGCGGCAAGGAGATCGTTACCGCGGCGATGCCCGCGGTGCTGACCTGCCAGAAGGGGCTGAACGAACCCCGCCTGCCGAGCCTGCCCAACATCATGAAGGCCGGCATGAAGCCCATGGAGACGCTGACCTGCGCGGACCTGGGTATCGAAGTCCCGGCCAGCCTGGTCGAGATCAAGCTCTACTCCCCGCCCCCGGCGCGGGCCGAATGCAAACTGGTGGAGGCCGAAGAACCGGCCGCCGCCGCCCATGAACTGGCCCGCCTGCTTCATGAAGAAGCCAAGGTGATTTAAGCCCTGCGTTTTCAACCCGGCCCATGGCCGAGGGGAGTTTCGACATGCCGAACATTGCCGTATTCATCGAACAGCGGGACGGCGCCCTGAAGAAGGTCGCCTGGCAGATGGTGAGTGAAGCCCGCCGGATCGCCGACGCCGCCGGCGGCGAAGTGTGGGGCGTTTTCCTGGGCGCCGATGCGTCCGCCGCCACCGCCGAAGCCGGAAAGTACGGAGCCGACAAGGTCTTCTCCGCCACCGGCGAGGAATTCAACCAGTACAACAGCGAAATCTACGGAACGGCCCTGGCGGCTTTCTGCAAGTCCGCCGGTCCGGATATCCTGCTCCTGGGCTCGACCGCCATGGGCAAGGACCTCGGTCCCAAGGTCGCCGCCAAGCTGGAATGCGCGTGCATCAGCGACGCGGTGGGCCTGAAGTACGAAGGCGGCTGGGAAGTGCGGCGGCCCATCTTCGCGGGCAAGTGCTTCGCCGATGTGGCCCCCAAATCGGCCATGGCCGTGGTGGGCATCCGCCCGAACGCCTTCATTCTCGAGGAAAAGAACGCCCCCGCGGCGGGCGAGACCTTTGACGCGGGCACCGCCGGGATCGATCCCAAGGCCGTGGTCGGCAGCATCGAGTCGGGCGACGGCGGCAAGATCGAACTGACCGAGGCCGAGACCATCGTCTCGGGCGGCCGCGGCATCAAGGGCCCGGAGAACTACGAGTTGATCGAGAAACTTGCCGACACCCTGGGCGCCGCCGCCGGCGCGAGCCGGGCCGTCGTCGACGCCGGCTGGGTGGACTACTCCCACCAGGTCGGCCAGACCGGCAAGACCGTCGGTCCGAACCTGTACATCGCCTGCGGCATCAGCGGCGCCATCCAGCATCTGGCGGGCATGAGCAGCAGCAAGTGCATCGTGGCCATCAACAAGGACGCCAACGCCCCCATCTTCAAGGTGGCGGACTACGGCGTGGTCGCGGATCTGTTCGATATCGTGCCGGCCCTGACGGACGAGATCGGCAAGATCAGGAGTTGACTCCCACTTCGGGATAACCGGCTGCCCCGCCCTCGGGCGGGGTGGTCTGTTTAATCAGGCTGGCATCAGACAGAGGCGACACCATGCCGGAAACCCCAACCCGACGCGTCATGCAGGCCACCTGGAACTGGCAGTCCCGCGAGGACGCCGTTCCCGGAGGGCCGGCCGGCCAACTCCGCCGTGGCGCCCTGATCCAGGCCGTGGTGATGGGTCTCATCGCGGCGTTTCTGTTTTTCGGCCTCCATCATCATCTGCTGGCCCGCGTCATCTGGGCCCTGGCCGGCCTAGTGCTGATCCTGGGGCTGGTCTTTCCACCGGCCTACCGCCCCATCCACACTTTCGGCCGCTGGTTGGGCAGCGTGGTCGGCCAAGGCCTGACCTATCTGCTGCTGGTCCCCTTTTTCTTCCTCTTCTTCACGCCGGTGTCCCTGATCCTGCGCCTGCAGGGCCGCGACCCGCTGCATCGCGGTTTCCGCGATCCCCAATGGACCTACTGGATCGCCCGTTCGCAAAAGTCGCGGGAAGAAAACATCGACAGGCAGTTCCTGCGCGAGGAACGGGAAGGCCGGAAACAACTGCGCCCCGTCGGTGAGGCGGCCGGTGGACAAGGGACGGACCGGCCATGAACATCCTCGGCATCTCCGCCTACTACCACGATTCTGCCGCCTGCCTGGTCCAGGACGGAATCGTGACCGCGGCCGCCCAGGAGGAACGGTTCACACGGCGCAAACACGACTCGGCTTTCCCCGTAAACGCGGTCCGTTACTGCCTGGCCGAGGGCGGGATCGCCAAGGACGGCCTCGACGCGGTGGTCTTCTACGACAAGCCCCTGACCAAGTTCGGGCGCATCGCCAAAACCTATTTTTCGGTGGCGCCCCGGGGATTGCGTCCGTTCCTGATGGCCATCCCCCTGTGGCTGCAGGAAAAACTGTGGATCCCCACCGACATCGAGAAAGCCCTGCGTGACGCCGGCGGCGGGCGGGCGAAACATCTCTACTTCGCGGAACATCACGAATCGCACGCGGCCAGCGCCTTTTTTCCCAGCCCTTACCAGAGCGCGGCCGTCCTGACAATGGACGGGGTCGGCGAATGGGCCACCACTTCGGTGGGCCACGGAACCGGCAACCGGGTGGACATCCTGGAGGAACTGCATTTCCCCCACTCGCTGGGGCTGCTCTATTCGGCCTTCACGTACTTCACCGGTTTCCGGGTCAACTCCGGGGAATACAAGCTGATGGGGCTGGCGCCCTACGGCGAGCCGAAATTCGTCGACCGGATTCTTGACAACCTCGTCGACATCCGCGACGACGGCTCGTTCCGGCTGAACATGGACTATTTCGGCTACCATGACGGCCTGACCATGACCAACGAGCGTTTCGCCCGGTTGTTCGACGGCCCCGCCCGGGCCCCGGAAACCGACATGTCCCGGCGCGAAATGGACCTGGCCCGTTCGGTCCAGGTGGTCACCGAGGAAATCGTCCTGAAGCAGGTCGCGCACGCGGCCCGGGTGACCGGGGAAAAGAACCTCTGTCTGGCCGGTGGCGTGGCCCTGAATTGCGTGGCCAACGGCCGCATCCTGCGCGAGAGCTCATTTGAAAACGTCTGGATCCAGCCCGCGGCCGGCGACGCCGGCGGCGCCCTGGGTGCGGCCCTGCACGTCTGGCACCAGGTGCAGGACAACCCCCGCCGGGTCGACGGGAAAACCGACGCCATGGACGGGGCCTACCTGGGTCCGGCCTATCCCGACGACGAGATCCGCGAGTGGCTCGACCATCAGGGCTATCCCTACCGGACGCTGGACGACGGCGATCTGGAAAACGAGGTGGCCCGGCTGATAGACGAGCAGAACGTCCTGGGACTGTTCCAGGGCCGCATGGAGTTCGGTCCGCGGGCCCTGGGCAACCGTTCCATCGTCGGTGATGCCCGCTCGTCGAAAATGCAGTCGGTCCTCAACCTGAAGATCAAGTACCGGGAATCGTTCCGGCCGTTTGCGCCTTCCTGCATGGAAGAAAGGATCGGGGACTTTTTCGACATCGACCGCCCCAGTCCCTACATGCTGCTGGTGGCCCAGGTCCGGCCCGACCGCTGCCTGCCGCCTGAAGACTCCGACGACGGCACCGACCTCTACAAGCGTGTTTCCCGGCCCCGGTCCGATGTCCCGGCCATCACCCACGTGGACTATTCGGCCCGCATCCAGTCGGTCAGCGGACAGACCAACCCCCGCTATCACCGGATCATCCGGGCCTTCGAGGAAAGGACCGGATACGGGATCATCATCAACACGTCGTTCAACGTGCGCGGCGAGCCCATCGTCTGCACCCCCGAAGACGCCTACCGCTGCTTCATGCGGACGGAGATGGATTTCCTGGTCCTGGGGAACCACATTCTGGATAAATCGGCCCAACCGGCCATGGAAATGGCCAAAGAGGCCTGGCAGGAAGAATTCCCGCTGGATTGACATACCGCGGGCCGCGCATGATCTTGGCGGCACACCCCGGATGAAAAGGACAAGGATCGCGTGAGTAAGTTTTTCTACATCGGCCGCCTGTTCCGCGAAATATTCCAGTTCGCCATGCAGAACAAGGCCTGGTGGATCGTGCCGACCGTGCTGATCCTGCTGGTGCTGGGCGTTCTCATCTTTTCCGGGCAGGCCGTGGCGCCGTTCATCTATACGCTGTTCTAGGATTCGAACCGGGGAAACCGGACCTGAAAAAGCCGCCGCGGGAAATGACCGCGGCGGCTTTTCTTTTGCGACAGGCGACGGATCAGCCGGCGACCTTGACCAGCAGGTCCTCCTTCAGACCGTCACTGGCCGGCTTTGCTCCGAACCAGACGGTCCACAGGGCCTTGACGAACTCGAAATTCGTGATGACGCCCTGCTCCGCACCGTTCAGAACCGTTTTCAGGCCCTTGCCGGGAATGTAGGTGAAGACGAGTTCATCGCCCTCCTGCGCATCGTTCTCGAAGTAGGCCAGGAAGGCATCCATGTCGGTGGAAAAAGCCGACAGGTCCTCGTAGTTGTCTTCGATGACATCCTTGAAGGCGTTGCAGAGCTTTTCACGGCTGAAGCCCCGCACCAGATCCATCCGGATCATCTTGGGAGCGTCCAGTTCCAGCAGCGAAATCCCCAGGTCGCCCTTGAGCTGGGTGCCGGTCGCCACATAGGAGACGATGGCGTAGACGTTGACCTTCAGGAAGGTCTTTTCCCGCAACCCCACTCCGGTGACGGTCAGGGTGTAGCTGGCGCCGTCGGTTTCGATGGTCACCGTGTCGTCGTATTCCATCTCCGTGTCGGGTTCGATGATGGCTCCGGCGGACCAGGGCATCATCAGGATGATCAGGGCCAGCAGGCTGGCGAAACGGGCATATCTGTACATGGCTGTTCTCTCCCGGGCCGGTGGAAAAAGGTCGGATGGCCTGGATCCGAATGACTCCAGACTACACCCCATCCCTCCCCTTGGACAAGCAAAAGGGTTGAACCCCGCCGGGACAAAAAAGTGCCCGTGGACGGTGTACGTCCACGGGCACCTGGTGCGAAGGGATATTTCTACTTGAACATGACCGGTTCTTCGTCATCGTCGTCTTCACAATGTCCGGGGCCGATGTCCCCGTTGTTGTAGGCGTCGAACGAACCCTGCCACATCATGACCATGTCCTTGTCCTCTTGGCTCAGCCCGTCCCAGTCGGTCCAGTCGTGGTCGGCCAGGAAAGCGTCGGCGTCGGTCACATAGTCGGCGACATCGCCATCACTGGCGCCGGCGGCGAAGTTGAGCTTCGCGGCCAGCAGCTGTGCGTACAGCTTGGTGATGCCGTTGTTGTTCTTGCCGTAGGTCTTCATTTCCAGAACGTCGACCGCGATGGCAGCCGTGGTCACGTCCAGCGTCTTGGCCCCACCCATGTCACCGAGGTAGACCGGCAGGTACTGGCTGACAAGGTCTTCCTGGGGGCCGAATCCGGTCCAGTTCTTCCACTTTCCGATGGTCAGCGTGCAGCCGTCCTGGGGAGGCAGGCACAGACCGGCATCAATGGTCCAGTCGTCGGCGTCGACGATGGTGATGCAGTCGGTCATTCCGTCCTCACCGGCGTTGCTGTCGGTCTCGAAGCCGCAGGCAAACTGGGGGCTGAATTCATAACCGGCAGGAGCCTCGAACCGGACTGTGTAGTCTCCGGGCAGGAGTTCACAGAACTCGTAGTAGCCAGTATCATCGGTGAACGTGGTCCCGATTTCATCCCCGGCGGGGCAACCTTCATACAGGAACACCTTGACGCCTCTGACGCCTCTTTCACCATCGTCCTGGCAACCGTTGCAGTC
>JBDLKA010000073.1:0-18344 GCA_039714075.1 Candidatus Krumholzibacteriota bacterium
GGGGATGGGCCGCGAAGTCGACCGAAAGTTTCCCCGTCAGGCGGCCCGTCGATCTGCGGGCGGTCAACGACGTCACCCCGAGCACCCTGGAGGCAAATCCCCCCTCGAGGTCGAGGTCGGTGTAGGGAGCGTCCTGAAGGACCAGCGTATCGGCCGTGGCGGTGAAGGAAAAAGTCAGGTCCTCCGGCATTATCCCGCCTGGAGGCGCACCCGGTGCGGCAAGGCCGGGCGCGGGCTTGTCCAGTTCCAGATTCAGATCCGTCAGGCGGATCCTGTAAGCCGCGGCCGCGGCCTCACCCTCGTTCCACCGGACCGCCAGTCCCGGCCCCGACAAGTCGATCGCCCGGACCTCCAGCTTCTTCTGCAGCAAGGGCCACAGGGCCACCACCAGACTCAATTCCCGGACTTCGACCGCATAGGATTCCAGATCGTTGGCCGACCCCGTGGCGGCCGCCAGGGCGGCGCCCGTGCCGCTGATGGATCCATCGGTCAGGGTCAGACGCCAATTCCCCCGCCACCGGACGCTGGTCCCGGCAAGAGAGACCTCGGCCCCGGTGGCGCGGGCCACTTCCCGTTCGATCCGGTCGGTGAAGACGTCGGCGGGGATCAGCCTCGGGAGCAACAGAACAAAAGCTGCCATGACCAGCAGGATGATCCCGCCGGTTACGAGCAATCCGCGCCTGGATTGTTTCATCAACCTGGGCTTTTTCATAAATCTGGATTTCCTTTTTTCGTTTCTATCTGTCCGGGGAAATAATCCGGCCTCCGCCCAGTACCATGTCGCCCGCGTACAGGACCATTCCCTGCCCCGGGGCGGCGCCGTCCACGGACTCGGCAAGCTCCACCCTGATGCGGTCGCCTTCGCGGGACCAGCGGTCCACCCCGGCCCCGGTGTGGCGGTGGCGGATGCTCAGGACCACCTCGCCATATTCGCCACCGGCCGGCGTCCCGGGATCGTGTCTGTCCCAACGAGCGGGCAGGTCCGGAACGGCGGCGGTGAAGTCGTCTCCCGAAACCGTCAGGGTCTCCAGTTCATGGCGCGGGCCGACCACCAGGCGGCCGCCGTCCAGATCGAGTTCCAGGACGTACAGGGGATCCGGCGCGGCCACGCCCAACCCCTTGCGCTGGCCCACCGTGTAATGGATCAAACCCTTGTGACGGCCCAGCACGTTGCCCGCCCTGTCGACGATCTCCCCGGGCAGCAACGCATGGTTTTCGTGGTCGGGAATCTGCTCGAACAGGAAGGTCCGGTCCCCGTCAGGGACAAAGCAGATCTCCTGGCTGTCGCGCTTGTCCGCCACCCGGATGCCCAGTTGCCGGGCGGCCTCGCGCACCTGGGTCTTGACGTACCAGCCCAGCGGAAAAACCAGGCGGCCGAACAAGGCACGGTCGATGCGATGCAGGAAATAGGACTGGTCCTTGTCCGGATCGAGGCCCCGCAGCAGGCGGGCATCCGGCCCGCTGCCGGAGATCCTGGCATAGTGCCCCGTGGCCGCGAACTTGCAGCCCTGGCGTTCAGCCAGGCGGACCAGTTCGGGAAACCGGACCACCCCGTTGCAGTCCAGGCAGGGATTGGGCGTGCGCGCCCGGGCATAATCGGCCACGAACGGTTCGATGACTTCCTGCCGGAAGGGACGCTCGACATCCCCCACCCAGTGGGGCGCGTCGAAACTCCGGGCCAGGCGGCGGGCCTCGTCGATGGCGTCCAGGGAACAGCACGACTTGTCGGTGAAGGCGTCATCGTCGGAGTAGCAGAAGTTCTTGAAGGTGACGCACTGCACGTCGCATTCCAGCGCCCGCAGCAGGGCCAGGGTCACCGCGCTGTCCACCCCGCCGCTGATCCCCAGCAGGATCCCCGTGCCGGGCGGCAGAACCCGGCGCAGGGAATCGGGAATCGGCAGCGGAAAGGTCAATGGTCGATCGGCGGCGTGGGTGCGTTCATCAGGTCATGGACGATCTTGATGTTCTCCCGCGAGCGGTCGCCGATATCACCGTCGGGATCGTACTTGGAGGCCAGTTCCCATTCCTTGAGGGCTTCCCGGTAGATCTTCGCCTCGGCGAACATGATGGCGATGTTGTAGTGCGCCAGCGAACTCTCCGGGTTGTATTCGAGGGCCTTCTTGAACTCGGCCATGGCTTCGGTCGTCCGCCGCTGCCGCAGGTAGAGCGAGCCCAGGTTGCAGCGGGCCTTCTCGTCGGACGGGTCGATATCCAGGGCCATGGTGTAGAACTTGTTGGCCTGGTCGATCCGTTCCTGGTACTGCGTCCGGTCGCCCATCGTCTCGGCGCGGTCGTCCCAGATGGACCCCAGGTTGACCATGGGTTCGATGAAGGTGCTGTCCTGGGCCACCGCCAGGTTGAAATAGACTTCCGCGCTGTCCAACAGGGACTGCGCTCCGGGATTGGTCCAGCCGCCGACACGGGCGCTGTCGCCCGCGCTGCTGTAGAACCGGTTGCCGAGGACAAAATTCGCATAGGAATTGTAGGGGGCTTCTCCCCTGGAGATCAGCCGCAGGGTGTCCTCCAGTGCCTGGCCCTCGAATTCGGAAGTCCGGGTGATGAACATTTCGAGATCCGTTTGGGGGACGCCGTCCTTGCAACCGGACATCAGGCCCGCCACCATCACCACAACGAAAAAAGCTAATGCCAATTCACGACGCATGGATCGTTCTCCCTGAAATTGAGTTGATACCCGGACCGGCAACACCGGTATTCTACCACCAGCGTTCCAGGCCCGTCACCGAAATGGTCAACCGCCAGATCTCGCTTTCGAGCCCGTTCTTCTCCAGATCACCGATCAAACCGTAGGAAACCGCCACGTCCAGTTCACCCAGGTTCCGGCGGAAGGGGAAGCCGGTGCCGATGCTGATCATCTTCTCTTCTACCGGTTCCGCCGCGCCGGGCTTCCCGCCCACGCCGTAGGCCCAGCGCTTGTAGCTGACGCCCAGGCGGAGGGGCAGATTGGACATGCCGCCCCGGCGCACAAATCCCTTCATGCGTTCCAGACCGACGGAAAAACCGTATTCGTCCTCCATGTCGGCCATCCATTCCTCGGGTCCGGTGAACTCGCTGAAAGGCTGGTAATGGCCGTCGGCCCCCAGGCGCCATCTCCCGACGGGGCGCAGCTGGATGCCCGCCATGTATTCGTCGGGCATCTGCATGGTATAGGAGGTCAAATACCTTTCGCTCAACCCCAGATGGGTCACCTTACGGTCCGCCTCCACCTTGTGGGCGGGAGTCCAGGAGGCGCCCGCCTGGAGCCACGAAAACGGTTCCACCAGAATGCCCCAGGTCCGGGAAGTCCCGTGGAATTCGTCATAGGTTTCCTTGACGTTCGTCTGGTAGAACGGACCATCGGAACTGGACGGGCTGGTAAAGAAGTTGTTCATGGTGGCCTTGAGCGATCCGGCTTCCAGGTTGACCGAGCCGCTGACGGACAATCCCGGCAGGATTTTCAGGGCCGCGCCGAACGGCACCCGGAAACGGTTTCCTATCCGGTTGAACTGCTGGTTGCCGCTGATGGTGTCACCCCAGACCTCGCCCCACGCCGTGTCGACCAGCGTGTGATACTGGGTGGTCCGGTGCACGACCAGGCCCGCGGTCACGGCCAACCTGTTCTTCACCACCGGGGCCGCCACGCGGATATCGGGCGCGAAGACCCTCGTATTGGTTCTTTCGCCCCCGGCGTCACGTGACATCATCTGATCGCCGTATCCGGTGAACTTCAGCACGATGTGCCGCAGCGACGACAATGAGGACAGGTTCTTGAAGCCCGGATTGAGCGAGTCGGAAACAGCCATGCCCCAACCGCCGCGGGCGGTCATCCGGGCATCATCGGTGGCGGTGCGCTGGCCGATATTCGCCAGGGCGAAGGGAGTCTGGGCCGCCGCCGGTAGGGAAACCACGACCGCCAGAACAAGCGCCAGGACAACCACCGCGGCGTCCCGGGACCTCAGGTTGAATGATCTTTGCAAAAAGGTGGACATTATTGCCCTCCCTTCTCGAGATCATCGACCAGGCTGTAGGTGATCTTCAGTTGGGGCCGCTGGGCGGGATCCGCCGCGGCGGTGCCCAGGAACCGGAACTCCCGGTAGTAGAAATCCGGATTCACTCCGGCCGAGAAACCTTCCGGCAGGAAATCCTCGCCACCGGTGAGGATAAGCCCCCGCGTCCCCGTATAGACCTGGTTGACCACCCGGAGGACCGCCTGGGTCACATCGAATTGGATGGTCGCGTGTAAGCGGGGATCCAGGCTTGTCTGCCCGGTGATGTGGAAACTGTGGTAATCGTGCCGGTCATCGAGATCATCCAGCAGGATGGTGGCATAGGGATCGCCGAAACGTTCCACGTCCCACTCCAGAACCGAAATGGCGCCCAGGTTGCCCAAGGCGGCGAGCGTGTCGTTGGTGACACTGAGCAGGGCCCGGTTGATGAAGGCGTTCGGCGGCAGCCCGGAAAGATCGAACTGCAGGGCCGGATAAGACCGCAGGCCCGTCCGCAGCATGAACCCTCCGTCCACGTCCGGCTGCGCGGCGCCGACCTGGTCGAAGGTGCTGGTGTCCGCGAAGGGTTCCATCAGGTAGAACTGGTTGGTATCCACGTAGTCGTTTTCGAATTCCACCACGAAATTGGGCGCCACCACGGTCCCCTTCGCCAGGTCGCTGAACTCACTGAATTTTCTGGTGTCCCGGGAACCGAATCCCACCAGGCCCGGGTCCGAAGGAGTATCCAGCTGCACCACGATGCCGATGGGCGCACCTTCATCGAACCAGCGCACGAAATCCGCGGGATACATGCGCAGGAAGGGCTCGTCCGACTCGTTGGGCTCCTGGAAATCCGAATTCAACAGAGGGGCCAGAACCGGCGGCACCACGTTTTCACCCCAGCCGCTGTAGTCCTCCGGGTCGAAGGGGGTCTCGAGCTGCTTGAGAAGATAATAGAGGTCCACGGGCTGGCCGGTGGGCTTGTCACGGTCGGGAGTGTCGTCGTCCACATCCCGCAGGTAGGCCTGGTAGAATCTCGGTTTGAGCAGGCTGAACTTGACCGTCTTGATGTTCTCCACCGTAAACAGGCTGTCGGGAAAGGCAACCGTGTCCCGGGGAACGGTCTCACTGTCAAAGCTGAAGTCGAAGTTGGCGAGGATCGAAGAGCGGGTATCTCCCTGTTCCCCGAGATAGACCAGCTGCTGTTCGTGCACCGGGATTTCCGGGTTCTCCACCTTCAGGGCGGAATACCGGGTGACCTCCTCCACGCCCAGGGGAACCAGGACCGTGTCGATCCTGTCGGTCACCAGGCCCGTCCCGACGACATTGGGTTCATCGCTGGTGCAGCCGGCGGCCGCCAGAATCAGCAGGGCCGCCACGAAAGCCGGCCACACGATGTAGCGACCGGGTCTTGAGGGATGGACGTTGGTGGGCTTCAAATTCGCCTCTCCTTGGGTGTCAGCGCGCCGCCGGCACGCGGGCCGACAGGCTGACGCGGTTGAAACCGCTCCGTTTGATGGTGTCGATCAATTCCACCACGTCACCGTGGGCGGCCTTTTCGTCCGCCCGGAGAACCATGCGGTCCTCGCCGGTTTCGGTGTGCATTTTCTCGAGTCGGCCGGCCAGGGTCTCCAGGTCGATCAACATGTCGTTAAGGTAGACCACGCCGTCGGCGGACAGGTACAGGATCGCCGGGGTGTCCACCGTCTCCGAAGCCGTGGCGCTGCGGGGAAGAACCAGGTTGATCGCCGGCTGGTTCTTGAAGGTCGACGTGACCATGAAGAAGATCAGCAGCAGAAACATCACGTCGATCAGCGTGGTGATGTTTATGATCAGCCCGCGGCCCTTTTTTCGGGGACGGAAATTCATCGGCCCGCCGCCGTTCCGGCTTCATGTCCGGCGGCGGTCTGTTCGACCTGGCGCCGGCGCAGCGTGTCCAGGACCTTGGAGGAATAGAACTCCAGGTCAAAGATGATACGATCGGCCCGGCCGTTCAACCAATTGTAGGCCACCAGTGCGGGAATACCGATGATCAGGCCCGCCGCGGTGGTCACCATGGCCTCGCTGATCCCGCTGGAAAGCGTTTCGGGATTCCCCAGCCCGGCCAGGGAAATGGTCGCGAATACCCGGATCATGCCGAGCACCGTGCCGAGCAGCCCCAGCAGGGGCGACACCGCCGCCACGGTCTCGAGAACCCCCAGCCGGCGCGTCAGCAGCGTGGACTCCTGGCGTCCGGTTTCCTCCAGAACGTCACGGATGACGGTCCAGTCGTTGTCGGCGTGGTCCAGGCCGGCCCGCACCAGGTTGGCGAAGGGCCCCGGCTGCCGGTCGCAGATGGCGTAGGCCACCGACAGATCCTTGCTCGCGGACAGGGTCATGACCGCTTCGGCGATTTCCGGAATGATGATCCGCCGCTGCCGCAGCACGTAGATTCGTTCGATGAGCACCGCCATCCCCACCAGCGAAGCCAGGGAAATGGGGATCATCATGTAGCGTCCGGCCAGTATCATTTCCCACATTCGGGATCAAACCTCCGTCATTGAAATGGCAGGGGTGATTCTTCCCCGCGCCGCGCCGTCATATCCTCAACGCCGGAACGCAGGATAGTGCAGGCCAAGGGTGATAACAAGATTCTCTTCCGGAAAATGCTCGGGAAGAGGCCAATAGGGAGCAAAAGCCTTCAAGGCGGCTTCGGACGCGTCGTGCAGGGAATCGTGGCCATCGGTTTCCAGGACCTCCATGGACTGGACCCTGCCGTCCTTCCGAATGACCAGCTTGATCACGGTCATGCCGCTGATCACCCCGATCCGGTAGGCGTAGGGCGCCATCCAGTGGCGGTACAGTTCGTTCTGGAACCGGGTCATCCAGGGGGCGTAATCCCATTCATAGGTGTTCAGGCTGTAGTCGCCGTTGAAGGCCACGCCCGCCTGGACCTTGCCCCGGGCCACCTGGTTGAAATCGAAACCGCGGTCCCCCACGGCTCCCTGCTCGCCCTCCTTGAGGATCGTGGGCGCCTCGCCGCCCCACCAGTCCTCCAGTTCGGGTTGTTTCTCGTCCTGCCGGTCGGCCTGTTCCCCTTCGTCGGCCCCGCCGGATTCGGAATCTTCCCGGGGCAGGACCCATTCACCGGAGGGGTCGATGTCCTCGCCCTCGACTTTTTCCCGTTCCTGTCCCGCGGCCCCCGTCTCCGTCGGGCTGGTGGCCGACTCGGTTTCGGGCAGAGGCTGTTGCGCGTTCTGGACACCGTCGGCGCCGGCTTTTTCATCCTTTTGGATCCGGACCTGCTCCGCCAGCCATTCCTCGTCCGCGGACGGCGTATCGGAATCACCGCCCAATTTGTTGTCCGCCGCCAGGGAATGGTGCTGGGCCAGATAGTCCGGATTCTCCGGCGCGGTCTCACTGGCCTGGCGTTCGGGCACCGCCGTAAAAGCCTGGGGCAGTTCGTCGGCCGGATCGGCGGGCTCCTCGTCCGGCATCAGGAACAGTTCGACTTCCCTTTCCAGGTCGTCGGCCATGGCGGAGTCCACCGAGGGAGTCAGGGGGATGCGCCACGTCACCGCCGCCAGCACCAGATGCAACAGCAACGACAGGGCGAAGGCTCCCTGAATGACTCTTCTTTCCTGCATCGGTACGACTTTCCCGCAATTCCCGTTTGAAGCAGACATCCACCAGGCAGTCACCGGAGGCGACTGCTGGGGAAAAGGTACCCCGTGCCGGTCTTAATTGCCAACCCGGGTTGACGAAACCCCCGGGCTCGCCCATGCTTGATCCTGCCGGCTGATGGTTGCCGGGGAATGGATCTGCCATGGAAGACGCCCGGACATTCCGGACATTGCTGGAATCGCTGCCGCCGGACCTGCAATCCCAGGTCCTGCAGTCGGTTCCCCTCAAGACACTGACATCCCTGCGGGTTGGCGGCCCCGCCGCTTTGGTGTGCCCGATACGAAACCCCGAACTCGCCCTCCGGTTCCAGGACCTGGCCCATAATCACGGAATTCCCTTTTTCATCCTCGGCGGAGGCAGCAACGTCCTGGCCGACGACCGGGGATTCGGCGGCCTAATCCTCCAGGTGGCCACCGAAAACCTGGAATTCACTGGAGATACTGTCCGCGCCGGAGCGGGTTTGTCCTTCGACGGCCTCATCGAGAGCACCCTGGACAGGGGCCTGACCGGGCTGGAATTCGCCTCGGGCATTCCCGGCACCCTGGGCGGCGCCCTGGTGGGCAACGCGGGCTGCTACGGTCACGAAATCGGCGAATTCCTGCTGGAGGCCCTGCTGCTGCGCCCGGACGGAGGCCTAGAAACGGTCGGACCGGAAGATTTCGGTTTCCGCTACCGGGAAACGGCCCTCAGGGAAACCGGCACCGTTGTCCTGGAGGCGGTCCTGCGGCTCGGGCGGGGCAACGTGGAGCAGGCGGCCGCCCTGCGCCGGGAAAAGATCCTCGACCGGCAGGCCAAACATCCGGTGGACCTGCCCAGCGCCGGCAGCTGGTTCCGCAACCTGCCCCCCGCCGAACCGGGCGGCCGCCGGCGGGCGGCGGGCGTCCTGCTGGAAGAAGCCGGCGCCAAGGAAATGCGTGAAGGGAACGCCCGGGTTTTCGCCAAACACGCCAACATGATCGTCAACACCGGCAACGCCACCAGTGCGGAAATCCTGAGACTGGCCTCCCGCATGAAAGAAGCGGTGCGGGAAAAATTCGGGATCGAACTCGTGGAGGAAGTCAGGTATCTCGACCCTTAGCATCTGGACGAATCACCGGGTTTATTTGAGCAACATGACCTTGTGGATCAAGGTGTTTTCAGGCGTACTGATGCGCAGCAGATAGACACCCCCACCCGCCGGCCGGCCCTGGTGCCTGCCGTCCCACTGCAGATCATGATCCCCCGCCCCGTGCCAACCATCAGCCAGGATGGCGACCCTCCGCCCGGCCAGGTCATAGACCCCCGCGGTGACCTCGGCCCCTCGGGCGAGGGTGAACCGGGCATGGACCAGGGGGTTGAAGGGGTTGGGCCAGGGTTCGCGGGCCCAGGCCGCACCGGGCATGTCCCGCTCAGCGGCCGCGGGACACAGATCCGCCAGGGCCAGGTCCAGGGATTCGGAATCCCCGTCCGCGCCCACCGTCAAACGCAGCCAGCCATCTCCGGGGAGCCCCTCCAGTTCCCGGCGGGGCACGGTGATGATCCAGGTATCCCGGTCATAATCCAGATCCCCCAGCACCGCCCGGCCCGTGACCGCCAGCGGAGTCCAATGCCCGGGGGAACCGAAGGCGACTGTCCAGGGTCCGGGGCGATCCGGACGGACCCGGACCTTCAGCACCGCCGGACTGCATTCCGCCGCCAAGGCGGTCGGTTCCACGGCCACCAGCTCGGGTTCCATGTTGAGCAGGGTCAAACCCAGCCTCAGGGAACTGTCCAGGGTCAGGATATCCGCCACGCCGTCGGAGTTGAAATCCCCCACCCTGAATTCCGACACGCTCGGGCCGCCGGGATAGGTGACGGTTTGCGACCAGGTCCAATTGCCGAGGGGAAATGAAATACCGAATACCTTGTCTTCGCGAAGGTTCATCACGATCTCGGGCAGGCCGTCCTGGTCCATATCCCGGACCAGAATCCCCGCCGGACGGCTCGCCAGGGCATGGGCGCCGACGCGTCTGACCAGGGAGCCGGTGCCCGAATTCTCGAACATGGACAACGAGACGTCGATCTTGTTGACGACCACCAGGTCCTCGTCCCCGTCCTGGTCCAGATCGCCCACGGCCATGATACCCGGCCCCGAACCGGCGTTCAGCCAGCTCATGGTTCCGAAGGAGCGGTCACCCTGGTTGATGGTGGTCCAGACACGGTTGAATCCATCCGAAAAAACCAGATCGGGCAGGCCGTCGGCATCCAGATCCAGCAGCGAAATCCAATCCGCCCCGTTGTCCAGGCCCAGGAAGGTCTGATCGGGAAAGGAGTGGTCGCCGGCCCCGAACAGGATGGTGACCTCATCCACTTCCCGCGTGAGGATCAGCAGGTCCTCGAACCCGTCGGCGTCCAGGTCCCGGGAAATGATGAAGCCCGGGAAATCCCCCGTCGGCGTCTCGGAAACGAGGGCGAAACCCTGGCCCGGCACATAGTCCGCAATGACCATCCGGTCCCCCGCAATGTCCAGAATCGCCAGTTCGGGAGCGGGATCGTCATCGGTGTCGACCACCGCCACCTTGCCCGGGAAAAAGGAAAGATCGAAACCCACCGGTGTGGTGGCGAAGCCCCCGCCGACATGTCCGGGAAAGAAGCTGAGAAGGGGCAGGTCGCCATTGGCGACCACCAGATCCCGCAGGCCGTCACCGTCAAAATCCCCCATTTCGGAGGCACCCGGGCTGGCATTGAGAGCCAGGGCGGGATACCCCCCGAAACCCGGTCTGGTATTGGCGAACATGACGGTCAAACGATTACCGTCGCCGCCAAGGGACACCAGGTCGCGCCCGCCGTCCCCGTTGAAATCACCGGAGGCCGTGCTCAAGGGGTGGCAGCCCGGATAATAGGCGCTGATCATGTCCCAGGACCCGTTGCGGAGCTGGAAAAATTCCACCAGGCCGCGGCCCATGTTCGAAGCGAACAGTCCGACCGTCCCATCGTACAATCCGGTCAGATGAAGCCCGTCGGCCGGCAAGGTCAGCCCGACGGTTTCGGTTTCCACCAACTGGCCGCCCACCGCGTTGAAGAAGACCGCCTCCGGGACACCTTCAACCGTGGCCGCCAGCTCGATCCGGCCGTCACCGTCCAGGTCGTGGGCCGCCAGATGGGTGGGCGTGCCCGCCGGGAACTCCTGCCGGGTTCCCGCATACGAACCAGAGGCATCCCGGCGATAGATTCCGAGGTTTTCGGAAAGCGGCCCCCGGTTGGCCGTCACAAGCTCACGGACCTGATCTCCGTCCAGGTCGATACCCATGATGGAGAACGGCCGGTCGCCCGTGTCATGCAGCGCGGCGATATTCCAGAGGCCTTCATCCTGTTTCAGCAAGGCAACCTGATCGATGCCGGGCAGGGAAACCGCCAGCTCGGGAACACCTCCGACCACTTCTCCGACAAAGGAAAGTGTCCCCGGATCCTCGTCGAGGTCGACAATTTCCTCGATGGTGAAATAGGGTGCCTGCGCAAGGACCTGGAGAAAAACGACACGGTCCGGATTGGCGGTGGCGGCCACAACTCCCTGATTGAGCAGCGGGCGCCCCTCCCAGGGGACCAGGTGGACGACCTTACCTCCGACCAGAATATTATCGACCTGCAAAAACCTATCCGCCCCCGCGGAGTAACGGAACAAGGTCAGGGCCCCGTCTCCGCTCCCGGCCACCAGGTAGGCGGGATTGCCCACCTCCAGGGGAAGGGAAACCGCGCTGAGGGCTTCACCGCCGACTTCCATCACTTGGGGACCGGGAAATTGGACCTGGGAACGGGCAGGAACAGCCACTATCAGGCAGATCAGGACCATAACAACCGCAACCATGGTTATCGGTGCCTTCCTTGGCGAGACAAGGATTTGGGGGATCATCTGCAGGACCAGGGCCAAGAATACTCTCTTTTCGCCGGCCGGGGTGACATCAGTATAGGGATATCACGGTCCCCGACCAAAAGGGTTGCCATTTATTATTATTATTGACACTAAAGGCATCGCGCCTGAAATTAATTCGATAAGATAATTTAGGCTGCATCCCCGCGTGACCCGGGCCAAGTCCTGGACAGGAGCCGTTTCATGTCCCGAAAATCCGTGACCACTTTGATCATTTTCCTGATGATCACGGTTTCTACCCCCCTGTTTGCCCAGGATACGGAACCACAGGAAACCAAACCTCCCGAAAAACAGGAAAAAACATTTCATCTCCTGCGCGATTCATCGTCCGCGGCGGATGAACTCGACTTCGAGGATGAAGAAGCCGAGGTGTGGGAGCCCCGCATTGAAAAGGGCACCATTGAGGTCAGTTTCGGATTCGGTTTCACGGACTTCAACAAGGTCCTGTGGGAACACGACCAGATCATTTACAAATACACGAAAGACGCCACCTTCTGGGGCGATGTCGCCATCAAGGGCGAAAGCGCCTTCAATCCGGTACTGCGGTTGGGCTACAACCTGACCAACTGGTTCGCCCTCGAAGGCATCGGCGGCGTGGCCATCACCGAATACAGTTCCACGATCACCAACCGGCGGACCCGCGAGAACAAACCCAACGCAGTTATCTTCGATGATCCGCCTCTGGGTGAGTTCGACGCCGAAGCACGGTCCCTGCTGACTTTGCAGGCCTCCCTCAACGCGGTGATCTATCCCCTGGAAATCGGTGGTGACGGCTCGGGCCAACTGTTCCCCTTCCTGACCGCCGGTGCCGGCAGGATGTGGTATGACATGAACTCCAATTATTTCGACGGGGCTGCCGGCGCCTTCGACTTTAATTTCGGCGGCGGACTGCGGGTCCTGGCTGACAAGAACATCAGCTTGCGGTTCGAGGTCCTGGCCCATCTCAACTCGGTCGAATTCACTCCCTCCGAATATTTCACCACCCGGGACGAGGGAACCATTGTCGTGCCCCTCAATGAATATCCCCGCAATGAAGACGGGTCGGTCAGGGAACAGGTCGTCGGCAGTTATGGTTCGCAAACCCTGAGCCTGCTCAACTGGAGCCTTGGCGTGCAGGGATCTTTCTGATCCCGGCTTTTTCCCTGGTTTGATTTTCGGGGCGGCCCCTTCGGGCCGCCCTTTTTCCTGCCGGTTGCCTACCAGGACTGTTCCGACATCAGGGGGCCGATCTCGCGGCGGAATTCCAGGGCCTCCCGTACATGTGCCCTGCCGACCCGATCCTGCTGGTCAAGCGCGGCCAATGTCCTGGCCACGGACAGGCACCGTTTCACACCCCTGAGCGACAGGCCCAAAGGCAGGCGGGAATCATCCAGGAATGCCGCCGCCTCCGGGGCCAGGAGTTTCCGGACATCGGTTTGGCGCCAACCGCACAGGCGTTGCCGCGCCGATACCAGGATCTCTTCGGTGGGGCGCTCCCGCCATGCTCCGGGGGCACCGGCGGGGCCGCCGCCTTTTCCCCTGCCGGGATTTTTCCTGGTCAGGAATTTTCCCTGCCAGGGCCCCACCTCAACGAACAGGTCGAACCGATCCAGCAGTGGCCCGGAAAGTCGCGACAGGTAGCGGGACCGCGCGGCCGGCGTGCAGCGACAGGTGCGCTGGGTGCTGCCCAGGAAACCGCAGCGGCAGGGATTCATGGCCGCCACCAGCTGGAATTCCGCAGGGAAGGTGTGGCTGCCCGGATGGCGCACCAGGGTGATGAAACCCTCTTCCAGGGGCTCGCGCAGAACATCCAGGACCGCCGGGGAAAACTCCGGCAGCTCATCGAGGAACAGGAGTCCGCCGTGGGCCAGGGTCACTTCACCGGGCTTGGGCCCGGGCCCTCCGCCGACCAGCCCCGCCCGCGTGACCGTATGGTGCGGCGCGCGAAATGGCCGGTGCTCCATGAGAGCGGTTTCCCCCAGCATGCCCGCGGCGCTGTGGATGCAGGTCACCTCCATGGCCCGGTCCCGGTTCATGGGCGGTTGCATTTGGCCGAGAATCCGGGCCAGGCGGGTTTTTCCCGTCCCCGGGGGTCCCACCATCAACAGATGGTGCCCCCCGACAGCCGCCAGGACCGCGGCTTTTCTCACCAGGGGCTGACCCGCCAAACCCGCCAGAAGATTGGTCAGGGACGGCTCGGGAACTCTCGTCGACGGAGGTGGGACCGGTCCCGGGTCGGACGGACCCGCCTGCGGTGACCGCCCCGTCCGCCACCAGCGAATGACCTGGGCCAGATTCGCCGCCCCCACCACCTGGATTCCCTCGACCAGGCCCGCTTCCCAGGTCTGGTCCACGGGCACGACCACCATTTTTTCTCCCATGCGGGCCGCCGCCAGCACGATGGCCAACAGCCCCCGGACCGGCCGCAGTTCCCCGAACAGGGAAAGTTCGCCGATGAACAGGGCGCCCGACCTGAGGCTGCGCTCCTGGTCCCGGGCCGGCGGTTCGGCGGCCGCGACAATGCCCATGGCGATGGCGAGATCAAAAAACGCCCCCTCCTTGCGGATGCCTGCAGGGGCCAGATTGACGGTGATTTTCCCCACCGGAATCCGCGATCCGCTGTGCCGCAGGGCCGCCAGGACCCGCTCCCGGCTTTCGCGGACCTCGGCCCCCGGTAGTCCCACCAGGTGAAACCCGGGCAGACCCCGGCTGATATCCACTTCCGCGGTTACGGCCAAACCTTCGATTCCGGCCAGGGCGCCGGTTCTGATCCTGGTCGACATGATTCTCCCTCCGGGCCGGAAACCCTGCCGACCTTGTCTGCAATAAACCCGCCAGCTCCTTCCCCGGGGGAAACCACCCGGAAAAGGGGGACCGGCGCGGGATCACGGACATTTGAATCAACTGGAGATCATTCGCCCCGCAGTGGGGCGTCAACCGGGAGAGACAACAATCCCCAGGCGGGAAAACGGGATTGTCGTTCAGAATCCTGAAGCCACATAAAAAAAGCGGGAACCCCGGTCAGGGCTCCCGCTGAATCCAAAAGGCGCAATCGCAAGATCAGGCCTTACAGTGTCGCTTTCTGCTACAGATCGCAGGGGCGAACAGTCTTGCGACCGTTGTCCTTGGCGCGACCTTCGGCAGCGGCGATCATTTCACGAACCTTGGCGTCCAGGGCGCTGTAGAATTCGCCGGACACGTTGCATTCCTTCACGGATTCCTTGGTCTTGCTCTTGCTGATAATCATGTCAGCCATGTGGGATCCTCCCTTAGAGTGTTGGTCGTCTTCCGGTCTCGGCCCAAAGGCGGAGCGGCACCGAAAACCGACTTCCTTCATTTCCAGCTCCGGAATTAACGCATCTCCGGTCAGCTGCGACACAATCGCCTCGACAGGCGTCGCTGTCAAGAGTAGTTTAACCTGCGGTCCCGTCAACGGGAAAACCCGTCAAATGGCCCCCAAGCCCCGAAAAGCTACCAGAAGGAGTTTTCCATGGCCAGCGAAAAAATTCTCGGCTATCTGGACAGCCACCGCGATGAACACGTCGACCAGCTGGTCGAGTTTCTCAAGATACCCAGCATCAGTTCCCAGAGTGATCACGATGAGGACACCCGGCGGGCGGCCGCCTTCGTCGCCGACGAGTTGAAGGAACTGGGCCTGACCGTTGAAGTCATCGACCTGGGCGGCCACCCCCTGGTCTACGCCGAAACCGAAATCCGTCCCGACCGCAAGACCCTCCTGTTCTACGGGCATTACGATGTGCAACCGGTGGATCCGCTGGATTTATGGGACACGCCGCCGTTCGAACCGCGGATCGAAAACGGCATCATCTACGCGCGCGGCGCGTGTGACGACAAAGGCCAGGTCTACACCCACCTCAAGGCCGTGGAAGCCTATATCCGGCAGGGAATCGAATTGCCGGTGAACGTGAAGTTCATCATCGAGGGCGAAGAGGAAGCCGGCGGCGAAAGCATCTACAAGTATACCGAACAGAACGCGGAAAAGATGGCCTGCGACGCGGTCATCGTCTCGGACACCGCTTTGTACAACGAGACCACGCCGGGCATCTGCTACAGCCTGAAGGGGCTGGCCTACATGGAGATCCAGGTCACCGGCCCGGCCATGGACCTGCACTCCGGCAGCTACGGCGGCACGGTGCAGAATCCCGGCAACGCCCTGGCGGAAATCGTGGCCAATCTGAAGGATGAAGACGGCCGCTGCCTGATCCCCGGTTTCTATGACGACGTGCTGGAACTGGACCAGGAGGAACGCGACGGCTTCGCCGAACTGGGCTACACCGACGAGATCCTGTGCAAGGAAACCGGCGCCAACGCGGCGTTCGGTGAAAAAGGCTTCACGACCCTGGAACGGATGTGGGCCCGGCCGACCTGCGACGTCAACGGGCTGTTGAGCGGCTATGGCGGCGAGGGCGCCAAGACCATCATTCCGGCCACGGCCATGGCCAAGGTCTCGATGCGGCTGGTGCCCAACCAGGAACCGGATAAGATCGCCAAGGCCTTCTCGGACTACGTGCTGTCGATCGCCCCGGCGGGCGTGAAGGTCGAGGTCATCGACCACCACGGCGCCAACCCGGTCCTGGTGCCCCGCAAATCCGATATGATGCAGGCGGGAATGGCCGCTCTGGAGAAGGGTTTCGGCGCCAAACCCGTGTTCATTCGCGAGGGCGGCAGCATTCCCATCGTCGGCACCTTCCAGAAGTGCCTCAAATCCCCGGTATTGCTGCTGGGTTACGGTTTGTCGACGGACAACATCCATTCCCCCAACGAGAAGTTCCATCTGGACAACTTCTGGCGGGGGGCCCGCACGTCGGCCATTCTCATGGAAGAGGCCGCCAAACAGGGCTGAACGGCAAATCAGGAGAATTGCACGGGAAATTTGACATGAACGGCGGCAGGAAGTAGTTTTCTGCCCTCATACTGCGAAATATGGCGTCCCCGTCGTCTAGTGGTTAGGACACCGCCCTTTCACGGCGGCAACACGGGTTCGATCCCCGTCGGGGATGCCAAATATGATAACGGCCGGGCTCATGCTGCCCGGCCGGTTCTTTTTTGGTAACCTTTTTCATCCCCTCAGGGGCCCAAACCTACCAGTCCACCTCGACAACCCAGATATTGGGCTCGGGATCCCCAAAAACACAGAAAACGATGTAGTCGCCCCCCGGCGACCAGCGCGGCCAGAACCCACCCCCGGTCGTCACCTGGAAAGGCGCGCCACCGGCGGCGGGGATGACGTGGATTTCCATGATCCCGGATTGGGCGGACTCGTAGGCGATTTCTTCACCGTCGGGGGACCAGGCCGGGTGCCCCTCGTAACCGTTCTCGGGTGTAATACGGGTGAGCGAGCCGCCTTCCACCGCCAGGACGTAAAGCGCGGAACTGGCATTCTCCAGATTGGACTCGCAAACCAGGCGGGTGCCGTCGGGAGACCAGTCGGCCGTGCGGATGTAAACCCCCGCACCCGTCGTGGTCAGCCGTTTCGCAGGCCCGCCCGCCACCGGAGACATCCATAGGTCGGTCCCCCCGTCTTTCGCCCGATTGGATTCGTAGGCGATCCACTCCCCATCCGGGGACCAGACGGGATCGGCGTCCTCCCAGACGCCGGACGTCAGGGCGACCGGGTCCGCCGCGGGCGCATCCGGATCGATGATCCAGATATTCTTGAAACCGGAACGCTCGGATTCGAAAACGATTCTCTTGCCATCCGGGGACCAGAACGGGGCACTGTCGAAACCCTTGTCGAAGGTCAGCTGCCGGGGCTCGCCGCCGGTGGCGGGAATCAACCACAGGTCGCGGTTGCCGGTGACATCGGATTCGAAAAGGATCCAGTTCCCGTCGGGAGAATAGATGGGGTTGGCCTCGAAAACATCATGGTTGCCGGTCAGCTGCATGACCTGGGGAACCCGGTCGGCCTTCACGGGGACCGCGGGCTCCTCGTTCGCACAGCCGGACAGTCCCATGACGAAAATGGTAATGATAAAAAACAGCCCTCTTAAGGGACGCATCGTGGCTTCACTCCCTGGAGTAATCCCGTGTTGCCTGATTGAAACCTGGTTAAGCAGCTTCCATGCCCACCGGCCATCCCCCGATGCCGGTTATCCCATAGTGAAGATAATTCTAAGGTAATTTGATAGGGAATTCCAATGAGGCGGAGGGTTTTTTGATTGAATCCACGGCTGTCAGCGCACCAGCGTCACCGACCCCTTGGACACAACTTGGCCTACTTCAAGGACATAGATGTAACGACCCGAAGACACAACCGAGCCCGACCGACCTGTTCCATCCCATTGAATGACCAGCCGGTGGTTGGCGACTTCCCCGCCACGGAGTGTGTTGACCAGGGCGCCGCGGATATCAAAAATCCTCAGGACACCGGATCCGCTCTCGGCAGCCAGACCGACCGGAAGGGCCATCTCGATGCTCGTGCGGGGGTTGCAGGGATTGGGAAAAGCGCTGCTGGTCATCTGCAGAGGCCGGTCTTCGCCGCCCAGGAAGAACCCGGCCAGCATGCTCTTGAGCCCGTCCACCCACTGGGGATGCACCAGATCATGGTTTTCGATGCTGCCCGCAACCGTGGCCAGGGGGCCCCCGAAAAGGGCCCGGATGTCTTCAGCCAGGATTTCCCGGGCCCGGTCCGCGTGGATGGCGTCAACCGCGAGTGACGATTCGTCCAACTGGCGGAGCTCCATGTAGGCGTTCCAGCGAGCGGGATAATCGTCGATGAAAGCCCAGGTCAACACGTGGCCCATTTCATGGGTGGTGATGTAGGCTACGGTGGAGGGATCCACAGGCCCGGTACCCGGTGAGAGGTAGATGGC
>JBDLKA010000074.1:0-18328 GCA_039714075.1 Candidatus Krumholzibacteriota bacterium
CAGGTGAAGCCGTGGAAACCCGGACCCAGGGCGGCCGCCGGCGCCGAGGTCAGATAGCCCAGGGCGGCGGCCAGGGCGCTGAACACGATCACGGCCGATGAGGTGCCGGCCAGCCACCCGGTGGGCACTCCCAGGATCAAAGCCAGGGCCGGCACCAGGACCACGCCGCCAGCCAGTCCGCTCATGCCGGAGACCAGCCCGACGCCCGCACCCACCAAAAGTCCTTGCCACCAGCGAAACCGGTAGTCCTCGCGTTCGTGGATTTCCTTTTCGGTGAGCATCCGCAGCGCGGCCATGGTCATCAATCCCGCCAGAACCAATTGCAGGACCAGTCCGGGAAGCACGACTGCGAGCTTGGCGGCCAGCCACCCGCCCGCCAAACTTCCGGGCGCCAGGTAGGGCACCAGGCGCCAGAGCACCCGCTTTTGGCGCGAGTGCCGGATGATGGACGAACTGACGCTGAACACGGCCACGGCTAGCGAAGTGCCCATCGCCGCCTGGACCACGCTTTCATCCGGCAGGCCCCAGCTGCGGAACAGTTCCAGCAGGATGGGCACCATGATGATGCCGCCCCCGACGCCCACGAAACCCGCCGTGAAACCCGCGACCAATCCCAGGGCCAGAACCAGAAGAACGATCACGATCGTGAATTCCATCAGGTTTCTCCCCGGGGGTGGGGCAGGGTCCGCGACCGGCGGTGGGCCAGCTGGTGGGTATAGATGGCCGCTCCGACGATAAGCAGTCCGCCGCCGATGCTGGCGGCGTCCGGGCGTTCGTCCCAGATCACGAAGCCGACGATCAGGGCGAAAAGGACGTGCAGATAGGTGAACACCGAAATCCGGGACGCGCGCGCGTGATGATAGGCGAAGGTCAGGCCGTACTGCCCGCCGGCCGCGAAGACGCCGGTGCCCAGCAGGGCCAGCCATTGTCCGGCGGTGGGCCGCGGGGGCGCGGCGATCAACCACGGCAGGGTGGCCAGGGTCGAAACCAGGGAAAAGGTGAAGATGATCCGGTTGGGACTTTCCCGCCCCTTGAGCGAGCGGACCAGGGTGTAGGCCAGGCCGGCGAACATGCCCGAGAAAAACCCGGCTACCGCTGGCAGCAGCTCATAGTCGAAACTGGGCTTGATCACCAGCAGGGCGCCGGCGAAAGCGGCGATCAGGGCCGGGACCAGCAGCCGGTCGAAGGGCTCCTTCAACAGGACCACCGCGAAAACCATCACGAAAAACGGCGAGGTCTTGTTCAGAAGGGAGGCGTCGGCCAGGTTCAAATTGCTCAGGGCCAGGAAATACAGGAGAACCCCGGCCAGCCCGCACACCGATCTGCCGATGAGGAGCCGCGCATGGGGGGTCGGTCCGAAGGGATTCTGGCGCGTGTTCACCGCCACGATGCCGGTGATCACCAGGGTCACCAGGTTGCGGAAGAAAACCTTCGTGGTCAGGGAAACGTCGCCGGACAGTTTTACCGTCGCCCCCATCAGTGCGAAACACAGCCCCGAGACGACCATCCACGCCATGGCGCGCGGCATGTTGTCCAGTGAGGTCGAGGTGTCGGTGCGGATCAAGACGGAGTTTCCTTTTCGGGTCCGGGGGGCTATGCTGACGTTTCCTGAGTATAAACAGCCTCGCTGCAAGGTATGTCTGCGGCCGACCCGCGTAAAGAAACCGGCAAAGGTGATGTCCCAGCGACCCGAATCGAAACGACTTGACCTGGACCTGATCGACGGGGAGCTCCTGGCGGTGCTGAACCGCCTGTGCCGGACGATCGCCGCGGCCGGGGGGCGGGCCTGGCTGGTCGGCGGGGTGGTTCGCGACCTGTCCCTGGGGCTGTCCGCCGGGGACCTCGACGTGGAAGTCTTCGGACTGGCCGCGGCGGATCTCCACACCGCCCTGGCCGGCCATTTCGATCTGAACCTGGTGGGGCAGTCATTCGGCATCCTCAAACTGAAGGGCTGGCCCATCGATGTGGGGCTGCCCCGGAGCGAAGCCAAGATCGGGCTTGGCCACAAGGGATTCGAGGTCCACTCCGATCCGGACATGCCGCTGGACGAAGCCGCCGCCCGGCGTGATTTCACCCTCAACGCCGTCTACCTCGATCCTTTGACCGGGGAAGTGGAAGACCCCTTCGGCGGGCTGGAAGACCTGGCGGGCGGCAAGCTCCGCCACACTTCGCCGGCCTTCGGTGAGGACCCGCTGCGCGTCCTGCGCGCCATGCAGCTGGCCGCCCGCTTCGACCTTGATGTCGTCCCCGAAACCGTGGCCATCTGCAGGAAAATCGAACCCGAGGGACTGACCAGCGAACGGATCTTCGGCGAGTGGTCAAAGCTGATCACCCTGGGACGGACGCCTTCACGGGGTCTGGCCTTTCTCAGGGATTGCGGCTGGCTTGAATACTACCCCGAGCTGGCGGCCCTGCCGGGCGTTCCCCAGGATCCCGAGTGGCACCCCGAAGGCGACGTCTGGGTCCATACCCTGCATTGCCTGGACGCCTTTGCCGAGGAGAAGATCGGGCATCCCTGGGAGGACCTGGTCGTCGGTCTGGCGGTGCTGTGCCACGACCTGGGCAAGCCCGACACCACCACCACCGGCGCCGACGGCGTGATCCGGACGCTTGGACACGAGCAGCGCGGGGTGGAACTGACCGGGGAGTTTCTGGGCCGGATGACCAGCCACCGCAAACTCGTGGCCGAGGTGCAACCCCTGGTCGCCGAACACATGCGGCCCGCGACCCTGTTCAGGGAAAAGGCCTCCGACGCGGCGATCCGGCGGCTGGCCGCCCGGGTGGGGCGCATCGACCGGTTGGTGCGCGTGGCCCGGGCCGATGTCCTGGGCAGGCCCCCGCTGGCTTCAACGGATTTCCCCGCGGGCGACTGGCTGCTGGCGGTCGCCCGGCGTCTGGATATCGAAAACCATCCGCCCGAACCCTTGGTGCAGGGACGGCACCTGCAGGCCCTGGGCCGCAAGCCGGGTCCGGCTTTCGGCAAGATCCTGCAAAAATGCTACGAGGCCCAGTTGGCGGGGAAATTCACCACGGTCGAGGCGGGGATCAAATACGTGGAGAAGATTCTCGGGGATCAGTGACTCACCTGCGGATGATCAGGTCTCCTGGAGCTCCATCAGGAATTCCGCGTTGACCTTGTCGCGGTGCAGGATACTCGTCACCGTGGCGGCGCCGTTGGTCCAGCGGCTCATATAGCGGGAGCTTTCCACGGGATTTCCCAGGACCGCGCTGCAGGCCTCCTGGAACCGATCGACAAAATTGGAGGCGGCATACTTGCCGTCAACCACCTGGAACTCCAGTTTCCACACCTTGCCGTCATCCAGGTACACCGTGGCGCGGGTTTCCCACTGGCGGTCACGGTTCAGATATCCGTGGGTGCAGGGATAGATGCAGAAATCCTCGTCGAAACATTCCAGTTTGCAGTTGTCGGCCCGGTAGAGGGTCTGGCCCAGAGGCTGGTGGTTGAAAAGCTTGCGCAGGGGCCCGGCTTTTTGGAAATCAGCCTGGTACAGGGCTTCATCATCCATGGTTCCGCCCAACTCCATGGGTACGGAATTGATCTTTACTTCGAGATTCATTCAGGGTTCCTCCACCTACAAGGATACCACAGGGTGGCGAGTCGGATCATCCTGTTTTCCAGGGGAAAAACCGGTTCCAATGTCGCTGCGGCGCCGGAAGTTTCAGCCATCCAGCGGAGGATTGGGCAGGTACCGCGTGGCTTCCGCGGAAAACCTTTCGATATGCTTCCGCCAGAAGTGCACCGCCTCTTCCCGCTTGTCCTTGCGCAACAGTTCATAGAGGTCGGCCTGGGACTGGAGGTAATCGTTGGGTTCGAATCCCATGGACGCGGCTTCGTACCAGTAGCGGCGGGCCAGCCCGTCCAGACGGGCGATGTCCGCCAACAGAAGCTGGTTGGAACAGGTGCCCAGCATCAGGCGGGAATAGGGGTGGACCATGGCGACCAGGGCGCCCGGCCGCTCGGGGCCCGGTTCCTTCGCCCTGATCCGGGCCCGGCCCAGCTGGTTGTGCAATTCCATGATGCGCCCGGGCGGCAGGGGAAAGGAAAGGGACAGGGCCAGGGGTTTCAGGTCGGCCAAAAGGAACTGGATTTCGACAAACTCCTGGACGTTGAGCGCCGGAACCAGGAAACCCCGCCCCATGTCGCTGCCCAGGAACCCCTGGGCCTCCAGCCCCAGCATGGCCTCGCGCAGCGGTGTGCGGCTGATGCCCAGGGCGCTGGATAGGCGGGATTCATTGATGCGGTGCCCGGCGGCCAGGCGCCCGTCGCTGATCCGGGCAAGGATCTCCTTGTGCAGGTCTTCTCGTAGAGGTTTGCGCTGGAACATTCCCGTTTCCTTGGCCGGTGATCCTGGTCGATTTGACCGGATTATGGCATCGGCGCCGGGAAAAAACCAGCGTTAGAGGATTAAACCGGGTGTTAAGCCACCACCACCGAGTTTTCCTCGGCGGCAACCCCGCTGGGAACGTATTTGTCTGCTTCCCAGTCGTTTTCCCAGGTTTCTTCCCCGATCAGGTAGCGGAAACAGTATTCCCGGCCTGTTTCCAGATCCAGGCACACCTTGAATTCCCCGTTCTTGAGCCGGGTCATGGGCGTGGCGTCGATACTCCAGTTGTTGAAATCACCCACCAGATGGACCATGTCGGCCTCCAGGGCCGCGGCTTTGGGCAGGCGAAAGGTCACTTTGGTGACCGGGCGGGATTTCAAACATCTTTTTTCCAAACTCATCTTCAACCCCCGGATTGAATACTGGGCAAAGGGCACCCAATCATGAACCCGCCGTCAGAATATACCTTTTGGCCCCGGTTGCAAACGATTGGCTGAAAATTTACAGTGGGTCGTCCCTGAAAAAATCCGGCCCGACCTGTGCAACATATCGGGTGTGACGAAAGGCAAGGAATCACCGGGAAGCATAAGGAAGGGTTGCAGGGCAAAATGAAAGCCGGCCCGTGCGGCGAAGGAATAATGCCCGAAGAGGTGAGATCATGAGTGACATCCGACATTTGATGGAATTCCGCCAGGGTTGTGACAACACCGGGTTTTCCGATATACCGTCCCTGAACATGGCCTACAGGCATCTTTACGCCGGTGACCGTGAAGAGGCCGAGCGGCGTTTCCAGGACATCCTCAAGGATGATCCCCTGGACAATGAAGCCATGGCCGGTCTGGCGGTCTGCGTGGCCGAGGATGGCGGCAAGTTCCTGACCGCCGAAAAACTGGCCCGCAAAGCCGTGCAGATGGGGAAAAAATCGGCGGCCGGTTACATCGCCCTCGGTTATGTGAATCTGCGGGGCGGCCGCCTCGAGGACGGCTACCGCTATCTGATGAAGGCCAAGCACCTGGCGCCCAAGGATCCCCGGATCCATTCCGGGTTCGCCCTTTACGACCGGGAACGTCCGCCGGTGATCAGCGACCTCTCGCGTCTGCACCCGGTGAACCGGGTTCTGGGCGGGGCCCGCTCCTACCTGGATTCCCCGACCCATCGCGCGTTTGCGCTGGCGGTCCTGACCGGAGGCCTGGTCATCGCGGGATCCATGCTGGTCTGACGGCTTTTCGACATCCGGCCTGACCCCGGGCGAGCTTCGCCCATCCCCACCGCCTGCTAACCCGGGGTCAGGCGGAAATCAAAGCGGCGTCCGGCCGCCGCCACCGCCGATTCGTATTCCGGAGAACCAAAATAATCGCGCAGGGACCGGGCCACCGGAATGATCATCGGCGCCGGAACCCATTCGGCCGGATCCCCGGTTTTTTCATCCACGACCCGACCGTCTTCCACCGCCCGGCCGGACTCGCCCAGGCGCAGGTTTCTGACCGCGTGCTGCAGGGCGAGCATCCGGGCCTGCCGGACCGGGTCCGCGAAAAAGCCCATGGGCCGGGCCAGGCTGGCCAGGTGAAAATGGGTGGGCGTGAAGACGAGACCGTCGAGATCCCTCCGTTCGCAGACCACGACCAGGGCCGCTGCGGTATCCCGCAAAAGACCCAGGCCGGGAAATTCCTGACCCGGCAGCAGGGGCCGGGATATCTCGAAACTCGAGCGGGTGTCCTGGATCAGAAGCCATTCCACCGACAGCAGGTTGCGACCCCGCATCGTCCTGCGGTTCACCCGCAGTTTCATCTCCATGACCGTCTGGGGGTCCCGTTCCCCGGCCCGGATGCTGAGGGTATGGCCCATGGGATCCTGGAGGTCGACGACCACCTGCAGAGCCCGGAAACCCCGCAGGCGCAATCTCTCCAGCAATCCCGCCTCCTCCAGGGCCAGTTCGATGCCGTGGTGGGTGTAGACGCCCAGAAACCGGGTGTCGGGAGCCAGGCCGGCCCCGCCCAGATCCTGGTCGTTGAGACCCCAGTCATTGTCCGGATCGGGCGCGCGGCCGGACGACGTGGCGGAGGGCGTCTGTTCGGTCAGGAGTTCAGGGTGCTTCATCAGTCGGGAGAGTTTCCGGTAGTGGTTGACCGGAAGCTCGAGCTCCAGGGGGATGTCCAGCTTGCTGGAGCCGGTCAGCAGCCAGGAAAAAAAGCCCGCGCCGTGCCGCCAGGCCATGGGGCCGTAACCGCCGGCCAGCAGGATGACCGTGGGGACCGGCTGCGCGGAACCGGCCGGCCGCGCCAGGTCCATGACGAACCGGTCCCTTTCCAGCATTCCCTCCAGCGTGATGCGCCAGTCGCCCAGCCGGTCGTCGACACTCGGATCGCTGCCGGCCAGATAAAAAATCAGGCCGGGCCGGAACGCGGCCACCACCGGGGGCAGATGTTTCCGGATGGCCGCCAGGTAGGCGTCGTCGTCCAGGTCGGTTCCCAGGGCGATGCTGGTGGAGGCAACCGCGCGCACCTCGCCCAGGTCCCGGTTGTGGATGGAAAAAGTGTGCACGTCGGGATCGTCCGCGAAAATTTCCCGGGTGCCGTCGCCGTCGTGAAGATCGAGGTCGATCACCAGGATGGGAAAGTCGTGGCCCTGATCGCGCAGGAAGGCGATGGCCACCGCGACATCGTTGAACACGCAGAAACCGGATCCGCGATCGGGTCCGGCATGGTGCAGGCCTCCGCCCAGATTGACCGCCACGTTGTTCCGCTTCAGCGCGTTGTGGGCCGCCTTGAGAGTGCCGCCGCATATCATGCGCTGGAAATCCAGGAACCGGTCCTGGGCTTCCAGGTCCAGCGACGACCCCAGGATCCCTTCCATGGCGCCGGGCTTTTCCAGGGACTGGATATAGGCCGGGTCGTGCACCCGCCGCAGGCGGTTCAGGGAAACGGGCCGCGGCCGCAACAGCATGCCGCGGCGCAGCAGGTGCCGCCGGCGCAGATACCCGAGGATCCGGAAGGGCCGGCGCGCGTCGTATTCGACAAAGGGAATATTGATTTGATAGCGCTCATGAATGATGAAGCGGGGTCCGGACGGACCGCCTCCGCGGGCCAGCAGGGATTTGATTCTTCGCCACATGAAGCCGAGGGTGCGGCCCCTGCGTCCGGGGGTCAAGTTCTAGGTGACCCGGTGACCGGAGTCAGATGCTGAACCAGTACGAAACCTTGGCCATGAAGGTGTTGCCAGGTTCGGTGCGGAAGGGATGACCGGCGTCGAATCCATTGTCCCAGAGGGGGTCCCGGTCCCAGCTGGGATTATCGGGTCCGCCCCGTTCCTGGTACTGGCCCTTGTTGTGGGTCCAGACGAGGTAAATGGTGGACCCGGGCCGGTACTCCCACCGGTAGACCAGGTTCAGGTTCACGGCTCCGTATTCGAAATCGAACTGGGTCGGATCGATGTCGTAGGGCCGCAGGTCAAAGGAGTCCGGCGTGGCCAGCCACCGGGCGTTCGTGTAATTGCCGCGGGTCAGGAAGGGCTGCAGATAAAGCTGCAGGGAATTGTTCCGGTTGAACAGGACGCTCGAGCGGAGGGTGATGTCCCAGATCATCTGGTCCAGCTCGCCGAACACGTAGTCCACCCCGCCGATGCCCGCCACCGCGGGGGCGGAGGTCGAACTGCGGTAGTTCTGCACCCACTGGGCGTCGATCCGGTTGTGCCTGATGCCGAAACCGATCCAGTGGGAAAAGTGCTCGCTCTGGTTCCAGCGCAGGCTGGCCTCGCCGGCCAGGCCCTGCACGACCTCGCCCCAGTCACCGTGGGCTTCCAGGTGCAGGGACAACGGTTTCCGCCAATCGGTGGTGCCGCCGGCGGCGATGTTGGTCCAGCCGGGCCGGGTCATCAGGGGGCCGCGCACCGCCCCGTCGGTATTGTCATCGGCGAAAGTTCGCGATTCGTACTTGCTGGTGCCGTCGAAGGCCCGGCCGATGAAGATCCAGCCCTGGTTGAAGCTGCTGTGCTGGGCCCAGGTCACGAAATGAACGCCGCCGGCCTGCCGGTGGCTGCGGTCGTAGTCCCAGGCCTCTTGGCCGGTTTCAATGTCGGCCTCCGAGTTCCCTGCGTACAACCAGCTTTTGTGGACCTCGAGTTCCACCTCCATGGCGTTGAAGGCGCCGCCGTTGCCGTCCTTGTTGTACTGGTAGGAGATGTTCCCGTAGACCTGCTTCTCGTCCGGCGCGCTCAGGAACCCCATGTCGTTGGGATCGAGCTTGTCGGATTCCCACCGGCCCTGCAGAACACCCCGCCAGCTGCCGCCGGCCTTGCGCAGGTCCAGCTTGCCGCCGGTGCCGTATTTGGTGGCGGGTGTCAGGGCGGGGTCGAAGTGGTCGGTGAAGGGATCGACGATGGTGCCCACGGCCGAGCCCGCCACGCGGTACATGCGGTCGCGGAAATTCATTTCGAAGTCGACGCCGCCGGAGTAACCGTTTCGCTGGTAGCGCTCCGCAGCCTCGGCAAACGATCCTTTTTCCCGGTCCACGGCGGTTCCCATCAGGTTGACGCGGTGGTTGCCTTCCATGAACTCCTTGCCCACCCGGACCAGTCCGTACGCCGCCTTCCGGTTGCCGCCCACGAAGGGGTTGTGGGTCCGGCCGTCCAGGCCGATGTCCGTGGCGGCGGCCAGCACCGCGAGGGAAAAATCGCCGCCGATCTTGCCGGTCAGCTTGGCGGCCCCGCGAATGCGGGCGTTGGGGTGGCCGGTCCCGATCCGCCGCGAGTAGAACAGGTTGAAGTCCGGCTGCTGGAAAAACCGCGCGCCCTCGATGAAGAAGGGTCGTTTCTCCTCGTAGAAGGTTTCGAAGGGCGAAAGGTTCAGCAGGGCCGGGTCGGCCTCGACCTGCCCGAAATCGGGCTGAAAGGTGGCGTTGAGGGTCAGGTTCGATGTTACCCCGTATTTGAAGTCAGCCCCGAAATTCTGTGAGTTTTCCCAATTGTCCCCGTCGCCCTCGACCGCGGGATCGACATGCTTGGTCAGGACATAGGGTAGAACTTCCAGCTTGTTCGGGTTTTCCACTCCGCGCAGCCCGGTCAGGTAACCCCAGCGGCTGACGAAACCGCTGGCGTTGCGGTCCCACATCACCCAGCCGGTGTCTTCGCCTCGTCCGTGCAGCCAGCGGTAGGCCTGCAGGCCCCAGGTCATGTCGTCGGCGGGCTTGAAGCGGATCTGCGAAAAGGGGATCCGGATTTCCACGTACCAGCCGTTTTCATCCCGGGAGACCTCGGCGTCCCAGACGGCGTTCCAGTCGCGGTCGCGGTTTCCGTTGTCGAACATATAGAAGTCCTGCTGCACGCCCTCGGGGTTCACCCGGAAGTTGTAACCCGTGGTCCGGTCGTGATACGGATCGATATAGATGCTGACGATGTCCGAAGCTTCGATTTCGTCCCGCCGGCTGAGGTAGCTGGACACGTTGGACATGTCGTCTTCGTAGCAGGCCACTGCAAAGTAGAGGGCGTCCTTGTCGTAGGCCACCTTGAACACCGTAGGGACCGAGGCGGGCGCCCCTCGTTCGGGATCCATCTGGCGAAAACCCCAACCGGACTGCGCCATTTCCCAGGCCGGATCGTCCAGCACTCCGTCCATCTTGATTTCCAATTCATCCAGGAAGAATGCTTCCAGGGACGGCACTTCCGTCTCGGTGCCGTTTGAAATGGCGGGGAATGTGGGTCCGGTTCCCTCGGTCGCGAAATGGGGCAGGGGTATCTCGCCCAGAGCGGGGGAGCCGGCAAGAATAAAGAGGGAGATGGCTAAAAGCGCGTTTCCCGTCCGGAATCCGGAAGGTCTGGCTGTCATCTGATCTCCTGGGAAAATCACAGGGGTCCGGCGAAGCTCTGGGAACCCGGAAAATACGATACGGGGCCGTTATATGTTCCGGAAAAAAATCGGAAAACCACCGAACCATTGACAGGCCGGGTGCGTCTGTGGAGTGATGGAAATAGACAAGGACCCCCGCAGGGGGACGCAAAAACCATTGATGGGACCCGAAACAGGGATTTCATGGATCAGCCGGAACTACTGAAACGCTGCCGAAACGGCGACGAACTGGCCTGGGAGGTGCTCGTGAGACAGCATCAGGGACGAATCTGCTCCATCGCCTTCGGATACGTGGGCGAACAGGACGAGGCACTGGACCTCGCCCAGGAGATTTTTGTCCGGGTGTACAACCGTCTCGACACCTGCACCGACCCCGAAAAATTCCAGGCCTGGCTGACCCGCATAGCCCGCAACGCGTGCATCGATCATCTGCGGCGGCGCAAGGCCCGGCCGCCGTTGCATGATATTCCGGCCGAGGACATGACGGCCCTGGCCGGCAGCGGGCCCAACCCGGAGGATGATCTGATCCGGTCCTCCCGCCAGAGCCAGGTCCACCGGGCGCTGCAGCATCTCAGTGAAATCAATCGCGAGATCATCGTTTTGAAGGATATCCAGGGACTGCCCCTGGAAGAGATCTCGGGCATGCTGGACCTGCCGCTCGGTACGGTCAAGTCGCGCTCGAGCCGGGCCCGCATCGAACTGGCCCGGGCCATTACCGATATGGATGGGGGGCCTCACGGAGGACCCCTCGGCGCGGAGGCGGTGTGATGACCAACTCGCACGGCGGCAGCAACGACGACCGCACCAGGGACGAAAAGTTCCTCCGGGACGTGCTTGCCCGGACCAGCGGCTCCGCCTGCGATCGCGCCTGCGAACAGCTTTCCGACCTGATGGGCGGCCACCTGGTCGGCATGGACCGGGAACTGGTCCAGTCCCACCTGGAACATTGCGAGCCCTGCCGGACGTTGGCCGTGACCCTGGGCTGGCTCGAGCCCCTGTTGCCGCAGATGGCGGAAATCGATCCGGGTCCGGCTTTTACCGCAAGGGTTCTGGCCGCCACCAGTGAGCAGGACCCCGCGATTATGCCCTTCCCGGCGGTGCCCACCGGTCCGGCCGGACTGATGGATCGGGTGGGTAGCTGGTGGGACCGGCAGATATTGCGCCCGGGTTTCGCGGCCCAACTGGCCTACGCGGCCACGGTGGTCCTGGTCCTGTTGACCTCGGTTCCCGGGGCCCCGCTGCGGGGTGTCCCGGGCAAGGCCCTGGAAATCGTGCAGGCCGGACCGGTGGCGGTTCCGGTTGTCGGACCGGCCATGGATAAAGCTTCGGGGTGGGTCGGGAGCCGGGCCGATGAAGCGGTGACCACCGCCCGGACCGGCGTGGAACAGCGCTGGGAAAAAACAGAAAATTCACTCGGTCGGCGCAGTGGGCGCACGTCGGGTGGTCGGCAGGAGTTGGGGACCCATGTGAAGGAAATGATCAGCAAAGCAGGCGACGGCAAGCTGGGGGAGGCAAGTTATGAACTACTGGCTGCCCTGAAAGCCGGCCGGGCGATCTGGAACGAATGGTGGATGGATAATGATGACGACGGACGGGAATAGAAAGGAGAGTGCCATGAACGGCGCACAGAACGACACACAGCAGGGTACCTACCAGGATGCCCAGATCAATCAGGGGCCGGGTAACCAGCAGCAGGGGCAGCCGGGAGCATATGGCGCGGGTTATGGAGCCCAGCCCAAACCCAACATCAGGCGGAAATCCCCGGCGATGGCCACCTGGCTGTCCTGCATGCCCGGCCTGGGTCAGATATACGTGGGTTACTACCAGCAGGGCTTCATCAACATGTTCGTGGTGGCCGGGACGATCGCGATTCTCAGCTCGACCTTCATGCGAGGCGCCGAACCGTTTTTCGGGGTATTCCTTTCCTTCTTCTGGATCTTCCAGATGATCGACGCCAACCGCCGGGCCCACCACTACAACCGGGTCATGGAAGGTCTGGGCGGGGAAGATGTCCCGGACGGATTCTCGATGCCCACCACCAAGGGGTCGATGATGGGCGGCTCGGTTCTGGTTGTTCTCGGAACCCTGTTCATCCTGGATCTGAACTTCGGTATTTCGATGGAATGGATCGAGAACTGGTGGCCGCTGATCCTTGTTTTGGTTGGGGTCAACCTTATCTACAAGGCCAGGAAAAACGCCGACTGAGCAGAGTTGCATTTGGGGTACGAAAAAGGAATCGCCGGACATTCTGCTCATTGTGCAATTTAAGCCATGACAATACCTTGGAAATCAAAAACAGGGCCCCCCGGAGGGTCCTGTTTTTGATGGGCTATGTGTTTTTTGAGCAAATCCATGGGGTTGGTGAAACCCACCGGATCATATCAACTCCCCCCAGATTTTTTCCACACGCCCAAAAACCGCGTCCCAGGTGAAGTGACCCAGGTCCGGAGCAGCGGCAGGGGTTTCGGCGGCCAGGGCCCGTCTCAAGGCAGTCGCGAGATCATCCACGAATCGGGGCAGGTCTTCGGGTACCGGTTTGTCGACACCCTCGAGCCGGGGAAGCGGAACCAGGTTCAAACCATCGCCCAGATGCGGCTCGATCTGCTCGACCACGCCGGGCAGGGCGGTGGCTACGATCCGGCAGCCGCAGGCGGCGGCCTCGACCAGCACCAGAGGCACGCCTTCGTAGAATGAAGGCAGAACGCAGATGTCGCACCGGCGCATCAGGTCCGCCAGGGCCGCCTGGTCCAGTTGGCCGTGCCGGACCACCACCGGGGCCATCTCTTCCAGGCGGCGGCGCAGGCCGTCCGCTTCGGGCCCCGCGCCGCTGCCGGCCACGTGCAGACGCAGGTCGGGATGATCGGCGGATAGTCTGGCAACGGCATCCAACAGCCAGGGCAGCCCCTTGGCCGCGCTGTATTTCCCTATGTAAAGCAGCTGCCCGGTTCCAGGCGTAGTATCAGGGGCCGGAAAAAACAGTTCGTCCCGGTACCCCGCCCCGGTGACGGTGATCCGGTCGGTGGATATGTCCAGGGCCGCGGCCAGCTGCTGCTGGTGATCCCGGCGCAGGACGCAGAACCGGTCGATCCGCCGGCAGCCCGCCACCACTTCCTCCTTCAGGTGGGGGCAAAGCTCCATCTGGCGCAGGCCCGTGGCGTGGCAGGAGACCACCGCGGGCAGGTCCGGGGCGATGTCCTTGACCATGGAAGAGACCAGCCAGATGTGATTGGTGTGAATCAGGTCCGGGCGAAAGCCGGCGATGACCTGCCGAAGGTGGTCCCGCCAGGTCCGCCGGTAGGCTTCCAGTCGGGTCGCCGACAGGGTGGACCAGACCGAACTCGGGTACGGCATGACATCGCTCATCCCGGGCACCGGAAAATCGAGGTCCGGTTCGCCGCCCGCGTCCGATTCCATCGCCCCGGCCCCGGCAAAAAAGACGGGCTGGATGGCCTGGTCTTCCAGGTCGCCCAGCAATGGCCGGGTTTCATCAACGGGGACTCCGACAACGGCCTGCTGGTTCCAGCGGGCGCGCGTCGCCAGGCGAACCAGTGCGTCCAGGGACACGCCGCTGCCGGTCCGCGACGGTCGTTGCGACAATAGATGGAGGATCCGGCCCGACATGAAATTCCTGCCTTTTTTTGTTAATTTCCCGCCTGGAAACACGATAACTCATATAGAAGTCCCTGCAAAGCAGGACGGGAAAATTCTGCTTAAGTGTAGTCCCTTATCCGACAGTAACTTACGGGGTGAATCCAAACTTGATTCCGGGCCAGCCGAAAATCCTGATCATTGATGAATCCCTCCAGGATCTCAGGATTCACGCCACCACCCTGCGCAACCAGGGTTATGAGGTCTTTTGCGCGCAGAGCAGCGAAGAGACCTTCATGCTCCTGGAGACCCTGCTTCCCGACCTCTTTCTCATCGACACGGCCATGGAAAACACGGACGGGTACGAACTGTGCCGCCGGCTCAAACAGGAATCCCTCTGGCGGAACATACCGGTCATTTTCATCACCGACAGCCGCCTACCGGAAGACATCGACCAGGGTTATGTCTCGGGCGGCATGGACTACATCGTCAAACCCTGCCACCTGAGTGAATTCCTGTCCCGGGTGTGCACCCAGATCAAGCTCTACCAGCTCATACGCCTGAACGAGGAAGTGCAGGCCACCGCCATCGACGCCAATCCCCTGACCCGGCTGCCCGGCAACAATTCGATCCAGAAGGCCATCCAGGGAGCGATCGACGAGAACCGGGACGTGGGCATCATCCACACCGACCTGGACAACTTCAAGGCTTTCAATGATGCGTACGGGTTTATCACCGGCGACGACCTGCTGATCTTCAACGCGGAGATCCTGCACACGGCCCTGCGGAAAATCTGCGCCGGCCAGGGATTCCTCGGCCACATCGGCGGCGATGATTTCGTGGTCATGCTGCCTGCCGACAAGCTGATGGATTTCGGCAACGAGGTGATCAGGAGTTTCGACGAGGGGGCGCCGTCCTTCTACAGCGACGAGGACAGGGTTCGGGGCCAAATAGTGTCCGTGGACCGGCAGGGACGCATCAAAAACTTCCCGATCACTTCGATTTCCATGGGCGGCATGTACCTGCGGGACTACTGGTTTTCACGCTACGTGGAAGTCGCCGAAATCTGCGCCGAAGTGAAACACAAGGCCAAATCGATTATCGGCAGCAAAATCTTCGTCGACCGGCGGGAAGCGGACCCGCCTCCGCTGGGCCAACCGGTCGGCGTTTCGCAAACGCAGACCCCCGGGTACAAAACCGTCTAACCGTCCGCTTTACCCAGTTCCAAAAGAATGGTCCGGCCGAATTCCGTGAGGGACGGATCACGCGCGCCCATGACCAGAACCAGGTCACCCGACCGGGCCTCGGCCGCGATGGCGGGCGGCAGCTGGGCGCGGTCGGCCAGGAACCTTGCTTCCCGACCGAGACCGCGGACTTCGTCGACGATATCCCCCGCTGAGATGTCCCGGGTCACGGTCCCGCCGGCGAAATAGATTTCCGGTAGCCACAACACGTCTTCGGGTGCCAGGGCGGCGGCGAAGGTCTCGACCAGGGCGTCGCGCAGAAATCGGGTCGGTCCGAAACCGTGGGGTTGGAAAACAGCCAGGACCCGGCCACCGGATGACCCCAGGCGGTCATGGGCCGCGGCCAGGGCGGCGGCGATCTTGTCGGGGTTGTGGGCGAAGTCGTCGATCACCTCGACCCCGGCCGCGTCACCCACTTTTTCGAAGCGGCGGGACACCCCGGCGAATCCGGCCACCGCGGGCGCCATCTGTTCCAGGGTCAGGCCGCAGGCCCGGCCCGCGGCGATGGCGGCCGTCGCGTTGCGGACGTTGTACAAGCCGGGGGCGGGCAGGTGAAACCTTACGTTTTCGATACGAAAATCCGAACCTGTCGGGCTCGGTTCGACGTCCCGGGCCCAGGTGCCGGCCCGGTCGTCGCCCTCGCCGATCCCGAACACTTCAGCGCCCGCGGCCAAATCGGCCAGGTTGTCGTCAGCGCCGACGATCAGTGGACCCGACACGTTGTCCCGGAAAACCTCGAACATGGCCATGATCTCCGCGGGGTCCTTGTGGTCCAGGCCCAGATTGAGAATGATGCCGGCCCAGGGATGGTACCGGACCAGGCTCCCGTCGCTTTCGTCGGCCTCGATGACCAGGAACGGCGGGCCGTCCCCCTGGTCGGAACCGGCGGGGGCCCAGGCGTTGCCGATGAGCCCGTCGTTCACCAACGCGGTCAGGGGTCCGCCGGTCAACAGACCCGTGTCCAGGCCGCAGTCCCGCAGGATGGTGAACAACATGGCCGTGACGGTGGATTTGCCGCTGGTTCCCGAAACGGCGATGGTCCGGTGATCGGTGACATACCGGGCCAGCAGTTCGGAACGGTGCAGGATGGGGATGCCCAGTTCGCGGGCCGCGGCGATGTCGGGGACCTTGTCCTCGACCGCGGTGCTGACCACGACGGCGGCGCAGGTCTGCCCCGCGCAAATTTCCCCGGGTTCGGCGGCGGACGAAAAACTGCCGTCCTGGGAAAAAATCCCGATGCCCAGGCCTTCCAGCCTTGAACGGACTTCCTGTCTTTCCCCCTGGTCGAAAGCCCGGTCGCTGCCGGTGGTCGGTCCGCCGGCCCGGGCGTGGAACTGGGCCAGCCCGCTCATGCCGCTGCCCCCGAGGCCGGCAAAGTGGAGCCAGGCCTTCGTATCGGTGCGGATGGCGGACGAATCAGAGGATGACAACGGGGTCTCCTTCCTCGACCAGTTCGAACAGGGCGACCACGTCGGGGTTGGTCATGCGCACACAGCCTCCGGAAACGGGGGTGCCGATCCCCTCTTCGTGATTGGTGCCGTGGATGTAGATATACCTGGCCCGACTGTCGACGCCCGGGCCCCGGTTGACGCCCTCTTCCAGCCCGTCGAGGGTCAGGATGCGGGTCAGGATCAGGTCGTCCCCTGAAGACTCGTCTCCGTCCTTCCGCCACAGGATGCCGGTGGACCTTCGGCTGGAAAAAATCGTGTGCAGGTCCGAGCCCGCGCCGATCTTCCGGTCGATCCGGTGCAGGCCGGGCGGCGTGCCCCCCGAATCCTGACGATTGTCCACCCCAGCCGCGGCGGTGGATACGGACCAGGAAGCGGTCAAGTCCTCACCCTGTAGCAGGAGCAACCGCTGGGTGGGCACATGCACCAGGAGCCAATTACCCCGGAATTCAGGTTGTTGCGCCAGGATCTTTTCCCGTCCCGCGGCGATTTCCCGCTTAAGGTCCTTCGCGGCGGGGAGTTTTTGCGATCGGCTCATCACGGCTTCCTTGCCAACTGGGTTGTTTCTGACCAACTTACATGTTAAAGAATTATCGACCGTTCCGATGGCCGTTTTTTGCCCCGAATGAGGCCCAAAACGCCCGGATCAGGGGCCTGGGACCAGTTTTCCAGGCGATGAACCTCCGGAGGGAATCCAATGTACGATATCGAGGGGTCTCTCGACAAACAGATCCTCGAAGTCATGAACAACAAGCCGGCGGTGGTGTTCACCGAACCCACCGATCCGCGCATCATCGAGGCGGCCTGCCATCTGCCCCGTTTCATCCGGCCGGTGTTCCTCGCCTCCGAGGACGCGGTCAAGGATACCATCCGGCGGGACCTCGGCCACGTGGATTCCACCCGCATCGAGTTCGCGCTTTCCGAAAGCGCTTTCGTCGATCCGGACAAGCGCACCGACCTGCAGGAAGAGTTCGCCCGGGCCTGCACGGAACTGCCCCAGGGCATCCGGCGCAGCCAGGATTTCGACGAAGCCCTCAAGTTGATCCGCGACCCGGCCCGGTTCGGCATCATGGCCGTCCGGCAGGGGCACGCCGATATCGTCGTCGGCGGCATCACCCACGAGCCCCGCGATTATTTCCGGCCCATGACCCGATTGCTGGCCAAGCAGGAAGTGCTGTGTGAAGCGGGGGTCATCGTGCTGCCGGACAGCCATCCGGGAGACATCTTTCCCCACAACATCCTGGTGGTGGGGGATGTGGGTTCGAACGCCAACATGAATCCCGAGGTGCTGGCGAACGTGGCGGTGGGAACCTGCGCCGTGGCCCGCGACCTGTTTCCCGATTCGGTGCTGCCCACCATCAACGGGGCCATGGTTTCCTACTCCAACAAGGGCTCGGACGAAGGCCCCAGCCCGGAACTCGTGCGCCGGGCCAGCGCCCTGGTGCCCGAAGTCCTGGCCGACCGCATCAAGCGGGGCAACCGTTACAAGAGCATCAACATCGAGGGCGAGGTGAAGATCAGCGTCGCGATTTCGCGCCGCAGCGCCCATCTGTACCGCAAGGGCCAGGAGCACGGCTTCGTGGGCGGCACCAACGTCCTGATCGTGCCCAATCTCGATACCGGCAATCTGCTGTTCCACCTCTACGCGACCAGGTACCCGGACGCCAAGAAATTCAGCGTCATGTTCGGAATCCGCTTCCAGGGGGTGGATCTGCCCATGGACAGCACGGCCGAGGATGCCGTGTTGGGAGTCAAGGCCTGCGTCCTGCGGCTGCACCGTTTCAAGCACTGGTCGCGGACGCCCAAGGACACCTTTTTCCCGCGGCACCGGATCCTGGCCATCAACCCGGGATCGACCTCGAC
>JBDLKA010000075.1:0-18232 GCA_039714075.1 Candidatus Krumholzibacteriota bacterium
TGGATGCCGATCCCACCGGCCCCGATGCAAACTGCCAGATCACCGGCGGCCAGTCCCGAGCTGCGCACCGACTGGAAGGGCGTGGTGATGGCGTCGGCAACCACCGACAGCTCCCACAACTCGTGCTTGGCCATGACCGCTTCAGGCACCGGGCACACGTATCGGGAGGGCACCGTCACATGGGTGGCGAATCCTCCGTGGCGATCGTTGCCGGGCATGACCTGGGCCGGGCAGATGCGCCCCTGACCACCCTGGCATAACTCGCACTCGCCGCAGGGCATGACCGCGGGCACGAGCACGGCCTGGCCAAGCAGGGTCTCGTCCACGCGGTCGCCCAGTTTGACGACCTTGCCGCTGATCTCGTGACCCAAAGCCAGGGGCAGCGGCGCCCGGGTGGGAACGCCCATGTGAAGGAAAGAGATATCGGTATGGCACACGCCGCAGCCGGCGACTTCGACGACCACTTCGCCGGCCGGCGGAGTGGCCAGGGTCTCGGTGACGGATTCGCAGGGCTGGCCCTGGGCCGTCATGACCCAACGGGTGACTTGCAATTCACTCATCGGTTCTCTCCTATCTGGCTGAGGGGATGGTTCTGTTCCTGGAAAACCCACAGCGCGGCTCCCACGGCCCCGGCCAGGATGGGTTGGGGAATGGCTTCGACATGGTTTCCGGTCTTGTTCGCGATGGCCGTCAGCACGCCGGGGAAGTATTCGGCCACCCCGCCGGTCACGAAGACCGGATCGGTGAAGCGCCCGATCTCGATGACGCGGTCGGCGATGGAGTTGATGCAGCCGAGGGCCACCGATTCCCGCGAAACACCTTCACGCAGTTTTTCCAGGATGTCCTGCCCGGAGAACATGCTGCAGTAGCTGCCCACCTCGCAGGACTCGTCGGTACGGCCGGCCATTTCCTGCAGATGACTGGGGTGCACGTCGAGATGGCGGGCGGCGAAGATCAAAAACGTACCGATGCCCGCGGCGCAGCGGCGCAGGGTCTGGATTCCCGTGGGCCGGCCCTGGTCGTCGACCTGGATCGCCTTGGGGTCGCGGCCGCCGATATCGATGACGCACATGGCCTTTTGATGATGGTGGAACGCGCCCAGGGCGTGGCAGGCCGCATCACCCAGAAAGGTCGAGGCCATGGGCACGCAGTTTTCGGCGAAACCCGTGGCGCAGATGCCGGCCAGGTCACCTTCGCTCACTTGGGCGTCGTCCAGGGCGATGGGAAAAGCTTCACTCACCCGGTCCTGGAAATAACCCCTGCGGGCCACGATGGAGTTGCCCAGCAGGACACCCTGGTCGTTGACCACGGCTACCTTGATGCACTCGGTGCCCACGTCTATACCCACGCTGATTTTCGGCTCTGACATGGGTCCTCCTATCCTTTTGCCCTGGATTCTCCGGCCCCGGCGGCCAGTTCCTGGATCTCGATGAAGTCGCGCAGTTTCTGCATCACCTGGTTCATGGAGAACAGGCGCAGGTCATGGGTGTCGCCTTCGAGGACCAGCGCCTTCAACCCGGTGCGACGACCGAGGCGGACTTCCAGACCGTAGCGGACATTGCTTTGGGAAGGCGTCGTGCGTCCTTCGTGGTAGATGACTCCGTCCACGCCGAAGTCGTTGAAGGCGGTCACCAGGTGATCTTCCTTCCAGGCGTCGGAGCGGTTGTGGAAGATGCCCGTGTAGACCCCCGCCATGCTCTCGATGGGGTTCTTGGGGTCGATGCCGGGCAGGGCGGCGATGCTGCAGTAGGTCGACCCCACCACGGCCACCTTGTGGTTCAGGAACAGGTCGGCCAAGGGTCGCAGGGCCGGCCAGATGGGCGGTCCTTCCCAGTAGAAGCGGAACCGTTCACCCGGCACCGCGGCCATTCCGTTGGCCACCCGGTCCTGCACCTCGGCCTTGAGCAGGGTGTAGTATTCCACCGCTTCGGGTGTGCCGCGCATGATGATCGCCGGCGCCAGGTGGATCAGGGTGTCGAAGAAGGTCAACGGCGAGGGGACCTGGCGGCACAATTCAAGGATCTCTCCCCACAAACGGTTGCACTTGTTGGACAGGCGGACCACCTCGGCCAGCTTGTCGTAGTCCAGTTTGCGGTCGAAGTGTTTCTCCAGGTTTTCCACCATCTGCAGAATCTGCAGGGTGGCCGCGCCCACTTCCAGCTCGCCGACTTCGTTCAGCGAGGTGGAGGGATGCAAACCCAGCACGGGTTTGTCGAAGTGCCTTCCGTAGTATTCGAACCAGCGGATCAGCTCGTTGCCGTAGTTGGTATTGTAGGCCAGGACATCCGGCGGCGGGGGACCTTCGATGTCGTGCACCGACACCAGGGGGCTGTCCCCTTCGAGCATGGCGCCGATATCGCTGGCCATGGCGCTGTTGGCGAACTGGGAGAACCCTTCCTGCAGGGCGCGGGGGATATACAGGCCCGATTGCCGGCTGGCTCCGATCAGGGCCGCGTGGTTCTCGGGAAAATAGACCGCCAGGCCCAGGGCGCGCAGGATTTCCACGGGCCCGGTGCCCGAACACCAGGCCACCGGTCGGGCGGGGTCGTTTCTGGCTTCTTGAAGATCACGGTAATACCCCGTGATCAGCTTCTTCAGCTTGGGCGCGGTTTCCAGGGGCACGCGGCTGTCGGGCATGCCGCCGCCGGGCGCCGGACGAATGGGCCGCAGGGCCTGGGCCGAACGCTTCTGCGGCGCGGCTCCGGGAGCCCCGTTTTCATCCCCGTTCCGGGCGGCCGCTCGCAGGGTCGCCGCCACCTCCTGCTTGCGCAGGAAGCTCACGTTTTCCCGCGAGTGGATGAAGTTGACCAGACCGCGGTTGTGGGGCGCGTCCAGACCCAGTTTTTCCGCTTCGCGCACCACCGCGCCGTTGATCGCGTCGACTTCGGTGCGGTAGGAGCGCGCCAGATCCTGCCACATACTGGGCCGGTTCTTGCCCAGGGCCTTCTGCGAGCCGACAACCGGCCGGTAGGGGTCCTCTTCATCGACGATGGGCACGCCGCGCGCCTTCATCACCGCGATGATCTCCATGCACAGATCCCGCATGAAATCCTGCAGATGGGGATCGTCCAGAAGTTCGCGGCAGGTCAGGCCCGTCAGGGCGGAGACGGGATTGACCACGGCGTTGTGCAGCAGCTTTTGCCAGATCACGTTGTCGATCTGTTCCGCTACTTCGGTGTTCAGGCCCGCTTTACGGAACACCTCGCCCACCGCCAGGATCTCCGGGGTGACCTTGCCGTCGTAGGGGGCGATCTGGATCGGCTTGATGCCCGGCCGGTAGCGGATCCGGTTCGGTCCGACGTGCTGGATGCTGTGGTAGGTGATTCCGCTCAGCACCTGGCGCGGTTCGATGATCTCGGCCATGGTGTCGGTGTTGCCGATGCCGTTCTGCATGGACAGGACGAAGGTGTCCGGCCCGATCACGGGCAGGCAGGCGCGCAGGGCGGGTTCGGTCTGGTAGGTCTTCACCGAGACGAAAACCAGGTCGGCCACGGGCAGTCCCTCGACGCTGGTGGCCACTTTCACCGGCACGCAGGTCTCGCCCTTGTTGCCTTCGGCCACGAAAAGGCCCGTTTCGTTCAGAAGCTGGGTGCGGGCCTCGTTGATCTCGATGAGAGTGACGTCTTCGCCGCCGGCGGCCAGCTGCGCACCGACCAGTCCGCCCAGAGCCCCGGCGCCGACAATGACGATCTTCATGCGTTTCTCCATTCGGGAGCGCGTTTGCCGTAGAAGGCTTCGATGCCTTCGACCGGATCGGCGGAGGTCATCAGATCCTCCAGGAAGACCTTTTCGGCCTGCTCCAGCCGGGCGGCGAAGTTGCCGGGCCGGCTCGCCTTGAGGGTCCGCGTGTTCAGGCGCAGGACCAGGGGGCTGGCGGCGCGGAAATCGTTCAGGGTGTTTTCCAGGGTGTCGTTCAGTTCCTCGGCCGCGACCACCCTGCTGACCAGGCCCATGTCGGCCATCTCGGCGGCGGTGTAGGGCCGGCCCGAGCAGGTGATTTCCATGGCCCGGGCGCGTCCCACCAGGTCCGGCAGCACGACCACGCCCACGGGCGCGAAAAATCCCAGGCGGATTTCCGGCTGGCCGAACTTGGCCTTCTCCGCGGCCAGCAGCACGTCCGCCATCAGGATGAGCTCGAACCCGGCGCCCATGGCCGCGCCGCCCACAGCCATCACCACGGGCACTTCCAGGGCGTCCAGTTTGCGGAACAGGCGGCCGAAGGATTCGATCATATCGGCGGCCTGTTCGGGGCGGTGTTCGCCCACGTCGGCGCCGGCGCAGAAGGCCTTGCCTTCGGCGGTGACGGCCACGGCCTTGATGCTGCCGTCGCCGGCCACGGTTTCCAGCAGCCCGCTCATGTGGTCCATCACCGCGGCGGACATGATGTTCACCGGGGGATTGTTCAGGTGGAGATAGGCGACATCGTTTTCCACGCGGTAATCGATCATGTTGATTCTCCTGATTCGGGGCCGGTTTTCACCCAGGTGGTGCCGGGTTTTTCCAGTGTGTAATGGACCTTGATGTCCGGGGATTCCTCGCACAGGCGGGGCACCACCTGCACGGGCATGTCGATGGTGATTCCGTCCGGTGCGATCGTGTCGCCGAAGCCGGCCAGCAAACGCCCGCCTTCTTCCAGGTCGACCACGCCCAGATTGAAGGGCGCCTCTTTCTCGAATCCGGCCGGAGCGGCGTCGATGGTGGTGAAGGTCATCAGGGTGCCCCTGCCGCTCATTTCGGTGAACGCGAACTCACCCTGGAGGCAGGCCGGGCAGTCGGCGCGGGGCGGAAAACTCAGGTGACCGCAGGCGGTGCAGGTCGAACCCATCAGGCGTCCGGCCCTCAGGTGGGCGGCGAAACCGTCAACCTTGGTGTGAGGGCAAAAATTTACTTTTCCAAACCATTCGAACACGGCGTCAATCCTTTTTGAAGACGTTCACGAAACAGTACTGGCCGATACCGCCCACATTGTGGGTCAGGCCGACGTCGGCGTCCGGCACCTGTCTGGCCTCGCCGGCTTCACCGCGCAGTTGGCGCACCATTTCGCAGGCCATGGAAACGCCGGTGGCCCCGACCGGATGGCCTTTGGCTTTGAGCCCGCCGTCCACGTTCACGGGGGTCGCGCCCCCGATGTACGATTGCTTCTCCGCCACGAAAGCCCCGCCTTCGCCCTTCCCGCAAAAACCCAGGTCTTCGTAGGCCATGATCTCGGCGATGGTGAAGCAGTCGTGCACTTCAGCAACCTTCACGTCACCAGCCGAAATGCCGGCCATTTTGTAGGCCTGGGCCGCCGCTTCTCTGGCTGAAGGCAAACCTGTCAATTCGGGGCGGCGCAATACGGACATGCTCGCCGTCGCGCAGCCGTTGCCATCGAGCCACACTTCCCTGCCCGCGCCCAGCTTGCGCGCGGCGCGTTCCCCGGCCAGGATGACACAGGCCGCGCCGTCGGCGTTGGCGCAGCAGTCGTAGACCGTCAACGGGGCGGCGACCGGATCCGAGGCCAGCGCCTTGGCCGTGGTGATTTCCTTCTGGAAGAGCGCCTTGGTGTTGCGGGCGCCGTAGTGGTGGTTCTTGACCGCGACCTGGGCCAGGTGTTCGTTCGTGGTGCCGAACTCGTGCATGTGGCGCCGGGCGAACATGGCGTAGTAGCCGGGGAAGGTGGTTCCGAAACCCGATTCCCACTGAACGTCGCCGACGCGCCCCATCAGGGCCAGGATCTCGGCGGTTTCCAGTTCGGTCATCTTCTGGCAGCCGATCACCGCCACCACGTCGTGCACCCCGGCCTTGATGGACAGCCAGGCGGTGCGGATCGCCGCCGAGCCCGAGGCGCAGGCGACCTCGGTCAGCCAGGTCGGTTTGGGGTTCAGATTGAGGTATTCCTGGATGACTCCGGCCAGCGAACGCTGCTTGTGGTATTCGGGTACCGAGCCGATCACGGTGGCCTCGATGACGTCCGGGTCCAGGTCGCCGTCTTTCAGGGCGGCCCGGTAAGCCTCGAAGGCGAGCTCCTGCACCGTGGCGTCGCTGCGCCGTCCGAAAACCGTATGGCCGATGCCGACAATGCCGACTCTGCTCATGAACACCTCTTAAATGTATTGACCACCATCGACGCGGATCACCTGCCCGGTCACGTGCCGGGAGAAATCCGAACACAGGAAAGCCACCACATGGGCGATGTCCGCCGGGTCGGCCAGGCGGCCCAGCATGGATTCGCGCACGGCGGCGTTGCGGAACTCGGGCGCCAGTCCGGCGGCCATTTCGGTGGCCACCATGCCCGGGGCCACGGCGTTGACCGTGACGTCGAACTTGCCCAGCTCGCGGGCCAGGGTCCGGGTCAGGGCGTTCACCCCGCCCTTGGCCGCGGTGTAGTTGGCCTGGCCGAACTTGCCCCGTTCCCCGTTGATCGAGGAGATATTGACGATGCGGCCGCGCCGCTGGTCCTTGAACAGCCGGGCCGCCGCGCGGTTGAAGGTGAAGTAGCCGGTCAGGTTCACCGCCAGGACATCGTCCCAGGCCTTGTCCGACATGTTCCACACCACGGCGTCGCGGGTGATGCCCGCGTTGCAGACCAGCATGTCCAGACCGCCCAGCTCGGCCACGGTGCGGGTCACGGCATCCTCGGTGGCAGCCGAATCAGCCGCATCGGCTTCCAGCGGCAGGGCCCGCCGGCCCAGTTTCTCGATGGCGCCCACGGTTTCGTCCGCCTCGCCGGGTTCGCCCACATAGGTCAGGGCCACATCGCAGCCCTGCCGCGCCAGTTCCCGGCAAACCGCGGCGCCGATGCCCCGGCTGCCGCCCGTCACCAGGGCGACCCGGTCGTTCAAGCCCAGTTGCAGGTCCGCATTCCGCGCCATCGCCTACCGCCCTTCTCCGGTCAGTCCGTTCATGACCATGGCCACCATTTCCTCGCCCAGTTCTCCGGCGTGATCGTCCTTGGCGGGGTCGTACCACATGAACACCCAGTTCAGCATGCCGAAGATGAACAGGGTGCGATGCCGGACCTGCCGGTCGGTTTCCGCCCGCTCGGCGGGTACCCCGCTCATTTCGCCGACCACCTGGGCCATGCACAGGTAATAGCGCCGCCTGAGCTGGGCGATGTTCTCGTATCTTTCCCCTTGCAGTGATTCCAGTTCGAAGGTGCAGACCTTCAGCTCGTTGAAGTGGCTGATGAAGTAGGCGAGATGGTTCTTCACCAACCGGCGCAGGCGTTCTTCGGCCGGGCCGCCGCCGGCCACGGCCTGTTCCTGCATTTCCAACAACGAACCGAAGGTCTTTTCCTGGATCAGGAAGAGCAGGTCTTCCTTGCTCTTGAAGTAGTAGTACATGCCGCCCAGGCTGAAGCCGCTGGCGGTGGCCACGTCGCGAATGGAGGTCTGGCTGAAACCGCGCGTGGCCATCAGTTCGGCCGAGACGGTCAGCAACCGGTCCAGCTTGGGGGCCGTGCGCGAAGTCCGGCCGCCGCTCGGGACGGGGATGTCATGGGGAGCGCCCTCAGCCACGTTTTTCTTCCTTCTGTCTCTTCAAACCGGCCAGGATCTTTTCCGGGGTGATGGGCAGTTCGGTGACGCGCACCCCGCAGGCGTCGTAGATGGCGTTGCCGATGGCGCCGAGGATGGGCGGCAGGCAGCCCTCGCCGATTTCCTTGGCCCCGAACGGACCCCGCGGTTCGTAACTTTCGACGGCCTTGGAAATGATGTGCGGCGACTCGGCAATCGTCGGCACCAGATAGCCGTGCAGATCCGGATTGACCAGCGACCCGTCCGGCCGGACCAGGGTGTCCTCCATCAGCGTTTCACCCAGGCCCATGATGATGCCGCCCTCGACCTGGCCGTGGAAGGTCACGGGATTGATCACGGTGCCGGAATCGCTGAAGTCGTAGAACCTGTCCACGTCGACGTACCCTGTTTCCAGGTCGACGGTGACCTCGCACACGGCGGTGGAAAAGCTGTAGGCGGGCGAGGTGCCCACCGCGGCTCCCTTGTAATTGCCGCCCAGGCCCGGCGGCGGCGAGTAGTGGCCGGTGCCCGTCACGGGTCCGCCGCGGGAGAAGACCTTCCGCGCGACTTCATCCCAGGCGATTTCCACCTCGGGGTGCTGGGAGACGAAGATCTTTCCGTCCCGCGCTTCCAGCCCGTGGACATCGCAGCCCAGCATTTCGCCGGCCATCTTCAACAGCTGGGATTTCACCTCGGCCGCGGCCATGCGCACGGCGTTGCCGGCCATCAGCGTCACGCGGCTGGAATATGACCCCAGGTCCGTGGGCGCGAGCACCGAATCGCTTTCCACCAGCCAGATCCGGTGGTAGGGGATGCCCAGTTCTTCGGCCGCGATCTGGGGCAGGATGGTGTTGCAGCCCTGTCCGATTTCCGCCGCGGCGATGTGCAGCGAGGCGGCCATGCCGTCTTCGGACAAACGGATCAGGGCGTTGGAGTGCGGGAATTTCGAACGGTAGATGGGATAACCCGCGCCCGACACGAACCCTCCGCAGCCCACGCCGATGCCCTTGCCCTCGGGCAGTGATTTCCGCTTGGCGTCCCACTCGGTGAACTCGCGCGCCTGCTCCAGGGTGGCCGTGAACTCGCACGACGAGATGTCCAGGTCGTTGCAGGTCAGGGTGTCCGGCTGCATGGCGTTCTTCAGCCGCACGTCGAAGGGATCCAGGCCCAGCTTCTCGGCCGCCATGTCCATCAGCGTCTCGAAGGCGTAACGCGGCTGGGGCACGCCGTGGCCGCGCATGGCTCCGCTGGCCGGCAGGTTCGTGTACATGCGGAAGCCGTCGTATTTGTAGTTGGGAATGTTGTACAGGGTCGGCACCATGGAACCGGCGTAGTAGGCGGTCACGATCCCGTACGAAGTGTAGGCGCCGCCGTCGAGCAGGATGTGACTCTGGCAGGCGGCGATGGAGCCGTCCTTCTTCAGCCCCAGCTTCATGTCGATGTACTGTTTGTGGCGGCCGCGGAAGTGGTGGACCATTTCCTCGCGGGAGTACTTCATCATCACCGGACGGCCGGTCAGGCGGGCGAAGACCACCGCGCACAGATCCAGCGGCGTGGCCTCGGCCTTGACCCCGAAACCGCCGCCCACGCAGGGGCTGATGGTGCGGATGTCGCCCTGGGGAATGTCGAACACCCGGTTGAGCATGTGCCGCAGATAATGGGGCGCCATGGAGGAGGACCAGATGGTCAGCTTGCCCGCGTGGTGTTCCCAGCGCGCGACCGCGGCGTGGGGTTCGATGGGGGACTGGAACGGCCGGTTGCCGATGAAGGTGTCCTCGACGATGACCTCGGCCTCGTCGAAGCCCTGGTCCACGTCGCCGAAGTGCCATTCAACGCGGGTGTTGATGTTGTTGGCGTACTTCTCTTCCTCGGGATGGATCTGCGGCGCGCCGTCCTTGATGGCCTCGCGTGGATCGAAAACCGCCGGCAGTTCTTCGTACTCGACCTTGATCAGCTTGACGGCCTCTTCGGCGGTGGTTTCGTCCTCGGCCACCACGGCCGCGACCTCGTCGCCGACATACCGCACGCGATCGACGGCCAGGATGTGCTCGTCGTACCGGGCGGGCGAGACCCCGTACTTAATTTCGGGCACATCCTTGGCCGTGATGACCGCCAGCACGCCGGGCAGGGCCTCGGCGGCGCTGGTGTCGATGCTCTTTATCAGTCCGTGGGCGATGGTGCTGCCCAGCAACTTGCCGTGGACCATGTCCGGCAGTTTCAGGTCGGCGGTGTACTGCTCGCGGCCGGTGACCTTGTCCGGACCGTCATAGCGGGTTACGCCCTTGCCCACGACGCTGTGGTCGCGTTCCTGGTCGCGCTCGTCGTGTTCGCCGGGATCGGTATCCAGCTCGACGCCTTCGAATTTTTGCCAGTTGCCCACCGCTTCCATGACGCGCGGATAGGTGCCGCAGCGGCACAGGTTGCCGCCCAGGGCCTTCTTGATCTCGGCGGGCTCGGGCTTTGGGTTCTTCTCGATCAGTTCCAGGCTGGAAATGATCATGCCGGGGGTGCAAAAACCGCATTGCAGGGCGCCGTGCTTGATGAAGCTCTTCTGCAACGGATGCAGGTCGTTGCCGTCGGCCACGCCCTCGATAGTTTTGATCTCGGCCCCGTCGCAGGTGGCGGCCAGCACCAGGCACGAATTGACGGCCTTGCCGTTCATCAGCACGCTGCAGGCCCCGCAGTCGCCCACGTCGCAGCCGCTCTTGGTGCCGGTCAGCCCCAGATCTTCGCGGATGACCTGTTTGAGGGTGGCCTCCGGCGGCACGGCCAGCATGTGGCGCCGTTCGTTCACGGTGATGGTGATCATTACGGCTTGTTCGTTCCGGCGGCCCATCAGCACTTCCCTTCCGCACGTTCGCACGCCTGCGTCAGCGCGCGGGCGGTCAACACCTGGACCACGTCGCGGCGGTACTGTTCGCTGCCGCGCAGGTCGGAGATCGGTTGCGCCTCGGCGGCGGCCTGGGCGCCGGCTTCGGCAAAGAGTTCGTCGCCGGGGTTTTTTCCAGCCAGCAGGTCGGCGGCTTTTGTGGCCGACAAGGGGACAGGTCCCACCGAACCGAGATAGATGCGGGCTTCGGCGATGATCCGGTCTTCCATGCGGACCCAGGCGGCGACCGAGGCCACGGCCAGCGCGGAACCCCGCCGCAGGGAAAAGCGCTGGAAACTGGCGCCGGCTCCTGTCGGCTGTTTGGGAAAGCGGATCTCGGTAAGGATCTCGCCGGGATTGAGCACCGTCACCCGCGGGGCGAGCACGAACTCACGGGCGGCCACGGTGCGGCTGCCGTCGGTTCCGGTGAGCACGACTTCGGCGTCGGCGGCGCAGGAAATGGGCGGGGTATCCGAACAGGGCACGCCGCAGCAGAAATTCCCGCCCATGGTGCCCAGATTGCGGATCTGGCGGCCGGCCATGGTCTCGATCGCGTCGCTCAGGGCGGGGAAATGGGATTTCACTTCAGCGGACTCGGCGATCTCGCTCAAGGGCACCAGCGCCCCGATGCGCAGCACATCCTCTTCCCTGGTGATGTGTTTCAGTTCGTCCAATCCCCCCAGGGAGATCACGTGGCACACGGACTTGCGGCCCGAGCGCAGATCCACCAGCAATTCGGTCCCACCGGCCAGATAGGCCGATTTGCGGCCGTATTCGAGGCCCAGGGCGCAAGCTTCGGCGGTGGTCGAGGGCTGATGATAGTTGAAACGACCAAAAGACATGTAGTTACGTCGCCTTTGTGGATGAGATGCGGGTGAGGTGATGGATTTCGAACTGACGTTCGATAGACTACGCCAAACGGGGGTGCCGGGTCAATAAAAATCGGGGTTCAAAAAGTGACGGTGACGCTCCTCCCGAAACATTTCCCCCAATAAGTTTAAATGCATTATTTTCTTAACTTTACTTGCCTTTTTCGCTAAATTTTCGTATATTGATTTCACCTCCCAAAGGACCCATTTCCAAGGATGGAATCATGCCCAATATACTCGAATTTCGCCCCAATCTGGGTGCCGACCAAGCCCATATCGCCCTTAAAGACAGTATTGAGACCCTGGACCATGCCCAGCATTGTGCCCTGCTGTGGTTCGGCGAGATCATGCGCCGAAAGCTGTTCCGCGACCTGGGGTACGGCACCATGCGTTCCTATGCCACCGAAGCGCTTGGATTCTCCCCGACCCGGGCCGGGGATTTCATACGTCTGGCCAGGAAACTGGAATCTTTGCCGATGGTGAAAGAGGAAGTGGCCGCCGGCAAGCTGGGCTACACCAAGGCGCGCGAGATTGCTTCGGTGGCCGACCCGACCAACGAGAAGGAATGGGTGAAGGTGGCGAAGGAGAAATCACGGCGCGAACTGGAGGCCACGGTCCGGCGGGCGAAAAAACAGGCTGTCCAGGAACGTCGAGAGAACCCCGCCCAGAGTGAGTTGATGCCGCGGCCGGAATCGCCCGCGCCCCCGGCGGCTGTGCCCGTGCGCGTGGGGTTCGAACTCACTCCGGCCCAGTATGCCCGTTACGAGGCGATGCTCGCGAAGATCGGGCACCGCGGCAGCAAGGCCGACCTGTTGCTTGAGATGGTCGAGGCGCTGTTGACCAAAGACGAAAACGCCCCCCGGGGGGCGTTTGCCGATCCCCACTATCAGATCCACGTCCACGAATGTCCGGCCTGCGCCAAGGCCACCGTCCAAACGCCGCCCGGTGAAATGGAGCTCACAAAACCCGAGGTCGAAACCGCCAGGTGCGACGCTCGAATCCACGAATCAGGCAAGCGCAACAAAGCCACCATTCCGCCCCGGATCCGCCGCGAGGTCCTGGCCCGCGATCGGCACCACTGCCGCCGCAAGGGGTGCCACCACACCAGGTTTCTGGATATCCACCACATCGTCCCACGGTCGGCGGGCGGTAACAACGATCCGGAAAACCTGGTCACGCTGTGCCCCGCCTGCCACGCCCTGTGTCATGAGCGCGGGGGAAATCTGGGCGGAATTTTGACTCAACCGTCGGAAGATACCGGTGCCGCAAACCCCAGCACGTACCCGTCGGCGTCCAGGCAATAACCCGCCAGGTCGCCCCAGTCACGGGCAGCACATTCACTGAGCAGCCGGGCCCCCGCCGTGACCGCCCGTCGCAGGCACGCCCGCGGGTCGTCGACCAGCAGGTAGACCTCCGCGCGCAGGCCGCCATCACCGAAAGCCGGCTCGGGCAACGCCTCGCCCAGCAACTTCTGGATCCCGGCCTCGGGCATCAGACCCAGCGATGACCCGTCCAGCAATTCAAACTCGGTCATACCCGGCACATCCAGCACCGGCTCCCGCTCCAGAATGGCGGCGTAAAAATCCCGGCTGGCCTGCTGGTCGGACACGTAAAGGATGAACATGGCGGACTTCTCCTGCGACAATGGAAAAAACGCCCCCCGGGGGGTGGACCCGGGGGGCAATCGTCATCAACAACCGGGCCGAACGGCCTACGCTTTCTTCGGCTTCGGCAGCACGGCGGCGAACAGCTCGTCGTCCATCATTGCCCCGGCCGCGATCAGCTGCCGGTACTGGATGAAGTCGATGGTGTCGATGCCGGTCATCTTGCGGCTGTTGAACGCGGTGAAGCCCAGGAAGGCCTCGCCGGTCATGTTCGCGGCCAGCCAGTGGCGGTTGGCGAGCTTGGTCTGGTCCCAGAAGAACTTCTTCTTGGCCCGGATGCCGTCGATGGACTTGATCAGGCAACCGGGGAACAGATTGGCGAACCGCCAGACGATCCTGTCGATCTCCGCGTCCAGACCACTGAAGTCGACCTCGCCGGATTTGAGAACTTCGCGAGCCGCGCGCCCGTCATCGCCGGTCTTCATGTCGCCGTAGACGATGTCGCCGCCGGCGACGTAATCCTCGGTGACCACGCCGGGGTTGCGCACGATGTCGCCGCCGACCCGGAGCACGGGCACCGCGGCGGTGATCAGGCCCTTGAGCTTCATCTTGTAGGACGACCACATCTCGCACGAGATGCAGTTCCACATGGCGTCCTCGGTGGGCAGCATCCAGGGCAGAAAGTCGGTGCTGCCGCCGTCGGGAGCCGAACCGTGTTTGGGGCCGGCCTGGCCGAAGATGGCCAGATCCGACGATACGGTCAGGTCGCAGGCCATGCCGATTTCCTGTCCGCCGGCGATGCGCATGCCGTTCACACGGCAGATGGTCGGCTTCTTGCAGCCCAGGATGCCGTCGACCATGGCGTTGAACAGGTCCATGTACTCGCCGTATTCGTTGGGCCGGCGGCTGTAGTACTCGGCGTACTCCTTGGTATTGCCGCCGGTGCAGAAGGCCTTGTCGCCCGCGCCGGTGAAGATCACCGCGACCACCGACCGGTCCGACGAGGCGGCCTGGAAACCGGCGATCACGCCCTTGACCATCTCGGTGGTGTAGGAGTTGTACTGGGCGGGGTTGTTCAGGGTGATCCAGGCGGTGAAAAGGCCGTCGACAACCTTGCCGTCCGCGTCGGTCACCGGACGTTTTTCATAAACCGTGCACGGGGCCTCGGTGCCCCAGTGCTCGGTGCCGAAAAGGGCGTGGTTCTTGATCTCGTCGTCGCGGGGCAACCATTCCAGTGACATGGGACCGTCTCCTTAAAGGCTGAAGTCGAAAACTATCGAAATGACGGAATACCGGTGATCTCGGCGCCAACGATGAGCGTGTGAATATCGTGGGTGCCCTCGTAGGTGATGACCGATTCCAGGTTGGTCATGTGCCGTCCGGGCGAGAACTCGTCGGTGATGCCGGCGGCGCCCAGGATGTCCCGCGCCGTGCGCGCGCAATCGAGGGCCATGGCCACGTTGTTGCGCTTGGCCAGCGAAACGATCGGCGTGGGATTGATGCCGTCGTCCTTCAGCCGTCCCATCTGCAGGCACAGGCCCTGGGCCTTGGTGATCTCCGTCAGCATGATCACGAGCTTCTGCTGCACCAGTTGGAACGAGGCAATGGGTTTGCCGAACTGCTCACGTTCGCCGGCGTAGCGCAGGGCGGTGTCGTAGCAGTCGGCGGCCGACCCGACCACGCCCCAGGCGATGCCGTACCGCGCCTGGTTCAGGCAGTTCAGCGGCGCCTTCAGGCCGATGGCGTCGGGCAGGCGGTTGCTGTCGGGAACGCGCACGTCGTCGAAGACCAGTTCGCCGGTGTCGCTGGCCCGCAGGCTGTATTTGCCGTGGATGGGGTTGGTCGAAAACCCGTCCATGCCGCGTTCGACCAGGAACCCGCGCACGCCTTCTTCGGTGCGGGCCCAGACCACGGCCACATCGGACAGGTTGGCGTTGGTGATCCAAAGTTTGGAACCGTTCAGGATCCAGCCGTCGCCATCCTTCACCGCGCGGGTGTCCATGCTGCCGGGATCCGAGCCGTGATTGGCCTCGGTCAGCCCGAAACAGCCGACTTTCCGGCCCGCGGCCAGGTCCGGCAGCCAGCGTTCCTTCTGCTCGTCGGTGCCGAAGTTGGCGATGGGCCACATGACCAGGCTGCCCTGCACGGAAGCGAAGCTGCGCAGGCCGCTGTCGCCGCGTTCCAGTTCCTCGCAGATGATCCCGTACATGGTGCCGCTCAACCCGGGACAGCCGGGGCCCTTGATGCTCGAGCCCAGCAGGCCCAGGGACCCCAGTTCGGGGATGAGTTCGGTAGGAAAGGTGCCGGCCTTGAAGTGTTCGCGCACCAGCGGCATGAAGCGGCGTTCCACGAACTGGCGCACGGTGTCGCGCACGCTGCGTTCCTCGTCGCTGAAATTACGGGAAAACCGGTAGAAATCGACGCCCTGGTAGTCTGCCATGCATCCTGACCTTGTTGGAATTGCGGAAGAATTAACTCCCAAGGTGTTTTTTTGGCCAAGGCGCACCATATCGGGTTTGGGAGGGGATTGCAAGGGGGCGAGGCGGCTCCCTGAGGCAGCGGAAGGCATATCAGGCAAAAACATCAAATTCAGGATAAATCCTATCTTAAATCAGGATATTCTCTACCAAAGAAGTTCTATTTATGTTATGGTGTACCAAATGATCTTTAATCAGGCCGCTTTATGGCGCTATTAAGCGGTCTGGGTCGAAATATGGGGAATCTCTGGTAATCAAATTGGAGGGGATCAAAATGTTGATTCGCAAAATCACCCTGTTGACGGTTTTGGCCGTCCTTGTCCTGGCCTCAGGCTGCAGCAATGGACCGGAATTGACAGCACCGGTCGGGAGCGGCAATCAAGGTTCCGTTGGAAAGAACGGTACCGAGACCTTGGGACCGCCCAGCATTGCCATCGCTTCGGGGACGGGATTTGCCGAAGGCGGCGTGGGCATGGTCGGTATTGATACCGGCCGGCTCAGGGTCGAAGTTCCCGCGACCGCCCAGGTCGTGCAGGCCCTGCTGTATTGGGCCGGGGGCTCGACCACGGGCAGTGGCGACGATGAAATCAGCCTCGACGGGGTCCTGGTCCAGGGCGAGCTGATCGGTGGCCCGGTGCTGTTTTTCGGCGACTACGAGTTTTTTGCCTACCGGGCCGATATCACGGCCCTGGGCGCAGTACAAGCCGGCATGAACACCTTTACCGTGTCCGATTTCGATTTCACGGGTACGACCCTGGATGAAAACAACGGCGCCAGCATTCTGGTGATCTACGACGACGGGACCGATGCGAACCTCACCCTGCGCGACGGTCTCGATATGGCCTATTTCGGATTCGAACCCACCCTGGACGCCACCGTGCCCCAGGTGTTCAGCGTTGATCCGGCCAACAGCGCCCGGACGGCCGACCTGGCCCTGGTCGCGGCCAGCGTGGGCGAGAACCGTCCCAGCGTGATCAAGGTCACCACCAGCGCCGGCGATCAGCTTTTCGAAAACGTGCTCGGCAGCCTGGACGGTCTGACCTGGGATTCCCTGATCCTCGAGGTCGATGTTCCCGCGGGAGCCGATGAACTTTCCGTCCAGATCATTTCCACCGAATCCACCGACCCGCTGGGGGCGTCGCTGGGTTGGGTGGCGGCGGGTCTGGTCGTGGAGCCCATCCCGGTCGAGACCTTCACCGTCAGCGGCGTGGTTTTCGAGGATGCCACCTATGACAGCTATTATGACGGTATCGAGTGGGGCATCGGCGGCGTGGTCATGGAATTGAACGACGGCAGCGGGACCGTGGCGACCGCCACGACCGATTTCTTCGGCCAGTTCATGATGGAGGCACCCGCCGGCGACTACACGGTGAACCTCAGCCTGACGGGTTATCCCGACGACTTCAACGCGGACCTGGCTGTCCATTTCGAGGCCACCACGCCGTTGTCCATCGACGTGACGATCGGTCCGGACAGCACGTTCAACAACTTCGGGTTCGCACCCCTGGTCGAACAGCTCATTGCGGATGTAACCGGTGACGTCCTGCCCAGCAACGGCTATCCCGCGGATTACTGGACCACTCTGTTCAGGCGCGCCCTGATCGAGGAACAGTCCGAACGCGAAGCCCTCGGTCACGAAAACGCCAACGGCCAGGGCGGGGGCTGGGGCCATGGTGAAAACTTCTATGCGGGCGACGACCTGCTGGTGTTTGCCGACCTGATCGAAGGCCTCTATCTGTTCGAACCCTATCAGTTCACCGACGGCCTGGAGTTCCAGGAAATCTACGACATCCTGAAAAGCAAACCCCGGACCGACCTGGGCAAGCTGCACCGGGAATTGCTGGTCACGGAGCTGAACTTCGCCGCGGGTCTGGGACTGATCGACGAGGCGGATATCCTGGGTGTGTTGATCTCCTGGGGTGAATCCCTTATCGCGGAAAACAGCAAGTCGCTGGACAAGGGCCGCAGTGGTGACATCACGTTCGCCCTGGAATTGTTCGAAGCCATCAACACCGGCGGCGGTGGAGGTGTCGACGAATAGTCTTCGGTTCTGATTCCCTCCTTTGAAAAGCCCCGGGCTTCGGCCCGGGGCTTTTTCTGTTGCCGCCGCGCGGATAATTATTTGACCCGGGAGCTGAAGAGGCTATTTTTGTGCATATGAACAAAACGGAGGTTTCAGATGGGACGACCCAGAAAACGACGCTGCTGCCGGGAATTCGAGGGGGACCGGGTTTTCAAGCCCCGCAGCATCCCCATGTCACAGCTCGATGAGGTCCGTCTGGAACTGAGCGAACTCGAGGCGATGCGCCTTTGCGACCTGGAGCGGTGCGAACAGGAGGAAGCCGGTCGCCGGATGGAAGTTTCCCGGGGCACCGTGTTCCGTCTGGTGAAAAGCGGCCGCGCGAAAATCCTGGAAGCCATTCTCGAGTCCAAGGCTCTGGTCATCGCGGAAGGACAGGAGGACACCGATGAAGACGAATGATTCCTACGACGTGATCCTGGTGGGAGGAGGTCCCGCTTCCCGGATCCTCAACAAATACCTGCACAAACTGCGTACCGGCATCCGCACCGTCGTGATCCGGGACGAGGACCGCATCATCAACCACTGCGGGACGCCCTACATCGTCGAGGGGGAGATTCCCTGGGAAAAGGGCCTGATTCCCGAAAAACTGGTTACCGGTTTCGATACCGAGATCCTGGTGGATCCCCTGGTGGGCGGCGACCCCGCCAACAAGGAGATCGAGCTGAAATCGGGACGGCGTCTGCGTTACGGTACCCTGGTCTGCGCCACGGGCACGGACCAGGTCGTTCCCCCCGTTCCCGGGGCGGACCTCGCCGGCGTGCTGAAGGTTCGCCGCACCGAAGATGTGCAGGCGGCCATGGAGATGCTGGGGGATGTGAAACGCGCCGTGGTGGTCGG
>JBDLKA010000076.1:0-18102 GCA_039714075.1 Candidatus Krumholzibacteriota bacterium
ATTTTCCACCGCCTCGCGCACCGCCGGCAGGTTGTCAAGCTGTTGCGCCAGCCGAATGAATTGGTCGGTACGCGACTTGGAAAAACCCAGCTCGCAGATGGCGTACTGGTTGATGGAAGAGTGCCCCAGAACACGAAACAACCGGCGCCGCATGATCTCGCCGAACCACAACACCGCGCACTGCTTGGCGTCATCCATGACGGCCAAAGAGCGCTTCAAAGAGGAATGGACTTTGGCGGCGGGTTGACCGGAAACATAGGAAAATGCGGACATGGAATTCCTCCTTGATAAGGGTGCATGGGAGGAAACCTCAAGATACGAACAAATGACGAAAACCGCAAGAAAAAAACAAGATAATCACCAATATTTTCAATTGGTTATGGAATTCAACATTCAACCGAAAATCCGTCGGCCAGGCCTCCAGGAAAACCTCCAACGCCCCCCCTACTGCGGTGCCTCGGTCCCCGGATAGGTCGTCATCGAATAGGGAATATGGCCGCTGTCCGCGAAGGCAACCAGCTTCTTCGACCCGTCCGCCCGCACCTGCACGACGGTCAGGCTGCAGTTGGCGATGCTCATCTGCAGCCAGGCCAACCGGTCGACCTCCAGAACCTGCGTCGTGAACCACCGGATCACATTGCCGTGGCAGACGACAATGTCGTATTCGTTCGCGTCACCGGAAGCCGGCACGAAGATCCGCTTCCAGGCCGCCTCCAGATTCGCTTCGCACTCCTCGGCCTCCCCCGGCTCCATGTCGGCCATGACGTCTTCACGCCGCGTGGCAGGCGTACACTCGCGTATGTCCCGGTGCAGAACCAGCTCCAGCTTCGGAAACGACGAAGCGATGATCTCGCCCGTCTGCCGCGCGCGGGTCATGGCGCTGGCCTGGATGGAAGTGAATTCCAAAGGCATGGCCTCCAGGCGGTCGGCAACGATCCGCGCCTGCTGCCGGCCCAGGGCCACCAGACCACAGCCTTCATCCTCGTCGCACTCCTGGTCGTGTTCATATTCCCCGTGACGGATCAAGAAGATGGTGCGCACCGGCTCGTCGCGATCGGGCAGGACCGCGGCGGCGGGCAGGGCGGTCAACAAAGAAAACAAAACACTGAAAAAAATCAGGCGGCGCATGGGAACTCCCGGGGTTGGGGTTGATTGTCCGGGTGATTCTACACTATGTTCCCCGGACGAGCCTAGTCCCACGCTTCACAAATACCCTGAAAGGCCGCCTCAGCAATGATCCATATCAAGACCACCTCCAAATCCCTGGCAGACGTAGCCAAGGCCCTGGAAACCGTCGTGCCCGAGCACAAATTCGGCCTGCTGCATGTCCATGACCTCAAGAAAACCATGGAAGACAAGGGCGTGGAATTCGCCCGGGAATGCCTGGTTTTCGAGGTCTGCAATCCGCATCACGCCAAAGCGGTACTGGACGAGGATATCCGGGTCAACCTGGCGCTGCCCTGCCGGATCGGGGTCTGGGAGGAAGGCGGGGAAACCAAGGTGGGAACCCTTTTGCCGACCCAGTTGATGGGAGTCTTCGGCGACGGCCCGGCCATGGATGAAACCGCGGCCGAGGTTGAAAAAACCATGTTGGCAATCATCGAGGATGTGCTCTGAGAATCCGGGGTTCAGATCTTCGCCCGCTCACTCCACCCGAGTCTTGAAACTCACGCTGAAGCCGGGATGGTTCACCCCGTCCGAGGCGGCAAACGCACCTTTGGGCACCACGCGCATGTGCGTCACCACGGGGTCGAAACCCAGGACGTCGGGCACTGGCACGTAGTTCCAGGTGGCGCCGCCGTCGCTGGAAAACTCCAGGTCGTCGGCCGGATCCGCCAATCCGCCGTAGGTGTAGCTCATCCCCCCGGGCGTCACACCGTCCGCGAAAGCTACCGGTCCGGATCCCGCACCCGCGAAATCACCCACGAAAACCGCCGTGTTCGCCGGGATGGGATCGGTCATGGCCAGGGCGTCGGCGTCGGCCGGACCCGGGCCCGTATTGACCGCCGTGATGACGTTCAGAACCACCGCCCCGGGGATGGCCTTGGGATTGGCCAGCAGGTTCACGGGATCCGATTCGGTCACCGTGGTCTTGCTGACCAGGATGTTGGGGACCAGCGCGGTCACCGCGGTTACACCGCCGAACTCCGAAGTGGATCCACCCATCGTGGCGGTCATGGTCAGCAGGTCGCCCGTGACCACGCCGGCCGGCAGCGGGATCACGAACTGGAAACGGTTGGTGTTGTCCTGGCCGACCGGAACTCCGTTCACCGGCAGGGGACCGTACAGGCTGGTCGTCCCGTCCAGGTCCAGCGCCGAACCCTCGGTCAGGGTCGTGACGTAGGTTTCCCCTTCCCCCAGGCCCGACGGGTCGGCGGCCGCGATGAACATTTCGATCATCGAGCCCGGCCGCGCCCAGCCGCTCAGGGTAAGTTCGCCGCCGACGTTGAGCGCCGATTCCAGCACCGGGAAATTCAAAAGGTCATTGCCGCCCGCATCACCGTCGCCGTTGTCGTTCAGGGTATAATAGGGAGCCACGCCGCTACGATCGTTTTCGCCGCCGGCCAGCAGATCGATCCCCACCTGGCCCGTGGGCGCCCATCCGCCGGTATTGGTGATGGTGCCGTTCCCGTAAATTGAATTCCGGGTAATGGTCACCGCGTTCGCCGCCGGAACGACCATCACGCCCGCACCGTAATTCTCGGCCAGGACGTTGCCCTGAACCAGGAGGCCGCCGCTGACAACCCGCACGCCCGGGGTTTCCGTGCCGCCGATCGCGGCCATACCGTTGCGGCGGATCGTATTATCAAGCAGGGTGATTGCCGCCGAACCGGCCTCCACATCCACCCCCGCGCCACCGTTTTCGTGGATCAGGTTTCCGGTCACCGTGACATTCGAACACCCGTCCAGGCTGAGGCCGTTCTGCGCCCCGTCGGACTGGGCGTTGGCGAAGATCTCGTTGCCTTCGATCAGCCATCCGTCGGTACCCGCCCGCGCCTCGACGCCGTGCCGGTCGCTGAAGGCGATCAGGTTTCCGTGGAGCGTCCCGCCGGTCGCCCCCGCCAGGGTGATCACCGGCACCGACCGCCAGGCGCCGGGATCGGTGAATCCCCCGGGACCCGTGCCCAGGACATTTTGTTCGATGATCGTGCCGGCGCAAGTCTCGACCAGAATGTTCCCCATGGCCGCACTCCAACCGAAACTCGAAAAGCTGTGGACCGAAAGGTTGCGCACGGTCGTCAGGTCGGCCTGGATGCGCAGTCCGAACAACGTCCCGTTGGAACCGGCAATCTCGAGTTCGGGCCGGGCGACCGTCGCCACGGCCGCGCCGCTCGTTCCTACCCCTCCTCCGGTTCCCAAAACACCTGGATTCGCATCGAGGATCGCGACTCCGTTCGCCGCGTCGAAGGCCACGCCGTCCACTGTCGTTCCCGGGTCCGTCAGGGCCGGCAGATTGGCAGTCAGCGACAAACGCCACCACTGTCCTCCACCGCCCGAGGCATTGGGCGCCACCGCCGGGACGAAGCGCATCACGTTGTCACCCACCATGGCGTTGGCGTTGACCAGGAACTGCCGCAGGCTGCCCTGCACCGCGGTGCTGCCTCCGCCCAGCGGATTGGTCACCACGGTGAAGCTGAAGCCGAAATCGATATTGTCGGCGTGGGGACCGCTGACGTCCGCCCGGCCCACATGCTGGTAAATATTATCCGCCGGATTGGTGCTGCCCGTGTTGAAGCCGTCCGAAACCCCGGGGGTCGCCCCACCGAAGCGCGGCCCCACATCCAGGGCGATGGTGGTGGGATCATCTCCCACCGTCTGCTGGGCCCAGACGTTCGCCGGGCCGAATCCGCCGTTGAAACCCGCCGAAGGGCTCATGCCCCGGGAATTCACCGCCACCAGGTAATAATCCCCCGTGGCATTGGTCTCGACCTTGAAATTGAAGGCCCCCGAGGCGTTGGTGGTATGTTCCTCCAGGAAGGTGTCGCCCGCGTCGACCAGGCCATTGTTGTTGCCGTCCCTGTACAGGCGCACACCCAGCCCGCTGGTTTTAAAGTCGCCCACGAGGGAACCGTCGCCCAGAATGTCCTCGTAGACCGTGCCGCGCACGGTGCGGCGCCGGGCCTCAGCCGTATCCGCCCAAAGAACCGACCCCGCGACCACCAACAACAACATCATTGCCCGCAGTGCTTTTCCTTTATCCATGGTCATGCCCATTATCCTATTCATGCGGACCACCCATGAAGGCCTTGAGGATGGTGCCCGCGGTTTCCTGGTCGAATTTCAACCGGAAGCGCAGGAACGGTCCCTGGGCCGTGAAATCGGCGGCCGAGAAGTCTGCGTCGTAGAAGCCGATGAAGTTGTAGCCCAGGCTCATCCAGACATTGTTCATCACGTTGAATCCGAAAGAACCCCCGGCGCTGTAGTCGATCTGCTTCGCGTACCACGAGTGCAGGCCGCTCAGCCTGAAGCCCAGATCCATCCGCGGGCTCAGGTTCTGCCGTACTTCGCCGCCGAGCAGATCGGTCAAACCCTTGTAGCGACGGCCGGCGATGTCGTCCTGGTTGTACTTGATCCCGTGCTGCAACGCGATCTGGGTGTTGCGGCCCGAGTAGTAGGTCAGATTCAGATGATTGACGATGCGCCAACCCGACAGATCGGTCGTCAGCGAGTAGCGTTCCTCGGTTACCCAATCCAGCCGGTCCAGGATGACCCAACCCTCGCGGTCCGGCCGCAGGGCCAATCCCAGGCGGATGTCGTATTTCCTGCGCCGGGATCCGGCCTCCCCTTCGGTGCCCGCGATCCGGGCCTTGCCCGCCACACCCAGGCCCGAGCGGGGTTCCACCAGCACGCTGGGCACCACGGCCCATTTGTCGTCCAGGGCCGAGTTGCGGATCTCGAAGCGACTGTTCCATTGCCAGCGCTCGGCGTTGTAGCCCACGGCCGTCGAAATTGCCGTGAAACCGGCCAACGCCCCCGAAGCGGGCGGGACGTTTTCGTTGACCCGCGGTGTGTCGAAACCCTCGGTCGCTTCGCTGTGATCCAGGCCGAAGTCCATGTTCCAGTGATCGCTGACCTTCCACAACTGGCGCAGACCCAGATTGGCGAAGGCCCGCGACCCGTTTTCGGTGAAGCGCCGTTCCCAGCTGCTGGTAACACGTCCGCCGGTCCACGGTTTGGTCTCGAAACCGAACCGGGCGCCGCGCGTGTCCCCCGCCGCTCCGTTGGTGATTTCATAACGGGACAGCAGGTTCAGGTTGCGGACGATTTCAAAATCGGCGCCCAGCGTGGTCCGCGTGGGGTAGTCCACGTTGCGGTTCTCTCCATCCAGCGACTGCTCGTGGTCCGCCGAGAATTTCAACCGCCGGTTCCGCGTGCTGATTTCCCCGCCGCCGGTGATCTGGGTCGAACCGTGGTCGTTCAGGACCGTGAACCTGTCCTCTACCCACCGCCCGCCTGCGTGGATACTGAAGATCGAATCACGCCACTGCAGCTTGCCCTCGATGTTGTCCCGCCGCGAACCGTTGGCCAGGTTGTCCTGCCGCCAGGTCTGGCTCTTGAAGGTCAGACGGGAATTCATTTTCCAGTCCAGGTCCACCCCGAGCTTGCGCGTGCCCGCTTCACTCCGGTTCTGCTGGCCCAGCCCGAAGCCGACCTCGTTCTGCCTGACGTAGGCCCGGGCGCCAAACCGTCCCGCGGTGTTCTTGATTTCCGCCAGGTAGGCGTCGTGCCGTCCGGTCATATCCGTGTCGGTAACGACATACTCGCCTTTCAACTCGGTCTGCGGCCCGAACCGGTAACGGCCGTCCCAACCGATCAGTTCACCCTTGCCGGCGTTTTCCTCCTGGTGAATGAAGGTCGTGCCCAGCTCCAGCTTGCCGCCGGCCGTGGTGACCGCCCCGCGACCGCCATAATTGTTGTAATCCCCGTCCCTGCTGCGGGTTTCGTAGTTCACCACGATGAAGATCGGGTTCAGGTTCTCGTCCCTGCTCCAGATGGGCTCCTTGAAGTAGAGCGAGCCGTCCTCATGATCGATGCTGTAGTCCAGATGGCGGGTCAGCTTCCGCGAACCCAGGATGACCTCGCTGCGGAACCGGTCCCGCACCTCGATCGTGATCTCCTCCGAGTTGATCACCAGGTCACGGCGCGTCAGGTAATACATGCCGCTGGTACCGTCGCCGCGGATCTCATCACGCATATAACCGTGGCCGGTCTGGTTGGCGAACAGGTTCAGACCCACGTGTTCGGACTTCAACTCGGACTTGATGCCGTTGAAGTTTCGCGTGTAGCCCGCCAGCTCATTGATGGACAGGCCCGTATTGTAGTCACCGAACAGGGCATAGAACTGGCGGCGTTCGATCTTGACGTAGAGCTTGCGCGAACTGGACGCATCGTAGTCCTGCCGCGAACCGTCGCCGTACAGCGTGAAGTACTGGTCCGGGTCGATCTCCTGGTACAGGGCGCCGGTGTCCCCGTCCCAGTCCTTGCCGGTGTCGAAGGCCAGGGTCGCCAGCCACTCGCCCCTGATGCTGCCCTTGGCGTAGAAAGCCACCCGGCCGTCGCTGTACCACCTGTCGTCCGGCGCGTTGCCCTGCAGGGGTTCCATGTTTCCGTTCAAGGTGTTGTAGCCCACGGTTCCCTCGGCCAGGCCCACCAGGATCCAGTCACGGGCGCCGGGTTCCAGCCAGGTTCGCATTTCCTGCTGATGGCCCTGGAAATGGAAGTGCAGGACGGTTTCGCCCGTCTTGGTCGTGGGCTGCAGCCTGACATGCGCAACCCCGTCCGCTCCCACCACATAGCTGGGTCTCTGGCGTCGCATTCCGACCAACGGATCCTTCTGGAAATCCTCGAATTCCTGTTGGGACATGTGGGGTGCGTCCACCGTGAATTCCCCGATGATTCCTTCACGCGCGGGCTGCCCGTCGCGGTCGGTCAGACGCACGGCGATCACGGGCAGGGTCTTTCCGTCCGCCGTCAGGGTCGACTGTTCGGGCAGCATGGTCGCCAGGACCGGCGGGCTGGCGTAGTGGACATAGCGCGCCTTGCGCCACAGTTCCTTGCCCTTTTCATCGCGCCCGACGGCCACGAACAGGTTCTCCCCTTCCTTGAGATCGATCCCCGTCCAGATACTGACCGCCACCATGCCGTCATTACTCGCTTTGACGCCGTCGAAATTCACCGCCTCGACCGGCCGGCCGTCCTTGATCAGATCGACATGCTTGGCCTCGCTGTGCTGAACGGCGATATCCAGGCTCGGTATCGACGGCCGGTGGTCCACCGGCGGCCACACCCAACCGTCCACCGGATCCGCCGCATCCAGCCAGGCCTTGTCGATGTCCGGCATCACCGGAGGCGCCTGGGGTTTGGGCTTGGCTTCCTCCGCACGCAGCCGTGCTTCGCTGGCGGTGATGCCCACCGTCGGCGTGGTCGTGTGTTCGACCCGGGACACGGTGTCGGTGCTGGCCTGGTTGAACTTTTCGGCCGTGACCACTCGCAGTTCCACCCGCCGGTTGAGTTGCCGGCCCTCGCGGGTGTTGTTCGGCGCCACCGGGTTGTCGGGACCCTGGCCAACCAGGGTTATCTGTTTCGCTTCCAGGTCCAGCGCCGCGCCCAGATACTCCCCGATAGACCGCGCCCGCGCCATCGACAGGACGTAGTTGTCCGCCCAGGTCTTCTGCCCCCGCGGGGTGATGGGCACGTTGTCCGAATGGCCGGTCACGTGCATGTGCAGCACCTGTCGCGACTTAAGCAGGTCGGCCAGCTGGTTCAGTTCCTGGTAATAGTCCTCGTGAACCGTGGCGCTGAACGTCTTGAAGCGCGGACGCAATACCACATCCGGCTTCAGGGTCAGCATCTCGTCCAGTTGTAGGCCGACGATCGTGGTGATCGGATCGGTGCGCCGGATTTCACCGTTGGGCATGGTGAAGGTCAGCTGCGCACCCACCGGCAGGTCACGGCTTTCACTCAGATTGGTCAGATCGGACTCGAACCGCAGCACCAGGTTCGAATCGGCGTCCGCGCCATCCAGGCCAAAGGTCAGAAAATTGTCCTGGATGTCGGGATCCCCGCAGACTTCGCCGTCCAACCTGGCGCTGCCCGTGCGGTAGGCCACCCCATCGGGCAGGATCACGGTCAGGACAAGTTTTTCGAGATCGATGGAACCCTCGTTGATGTTCATGCGGCAACTCAGGGTCGTCCCTGTCCGGGAGGTCGCCAGTTCCAGTCCGACCTCCCCTTCGGGGATGGGTTCGGGGATGAAGTGCAGGTTGAAGTCCGCCCGCCACAGGGTTCCACCCTGGATATCGACGAAGCGCGAATAGGGCCGGCCCGCGGAACGTGTGTCGTCCACGCAGGCCAGGGGTTCATGGCGGTCGGGCAAAGTGGCCACGTCGATCTGGACTACGTGCGCTCCCGCAGGTACGCCCTCGAAGTGGTAACGCCCGCCGTCGTCGGTGACGCTGAAGGATCCATCCTCCAGGAAAACCCGCACGCCGGGCACGCCCACCCTTTCCTCGTCGCGAGACAGTTCGCATTCACCCACCACCACGCGCCCGGTGATGAAGCCGGTGTCGCGGAAGTAGGCGTCACGGACCTGGGTGTACACCACGGCTTCGCCGGAGGAAACCCCCTCCTCCGCCTTTGCCCGCGCGGTGCTGACCACCTCGCCGGGGCGGGACCCTGCGGCAACCTCTATCACGTACTGGATCTGGATGACTCCGAAGATGGGAATGTCACCCAGGTCGAAGTACAGGGTCCGGCCGTCCGCGGACATCCGCGGGATGATGGTCCCACCGCCTTCGGTGGTCGCGGAACCGTCCTGGAAAGCGAAGCCCGGCGGCAAATTGTCCGTGATGACAGTCTGCAGCGCCGTGCCGACGCCCCGGTTCTGCAGGCGTATGGTGTATTGCAGGAAATCACCCTGGCTCACCAGATCGCGGTCGGCGGTTTTGGTCAAGGCCAGCTGGTCCGAGGTCGGTATCGGGTCCATCGGCACGTCAAGATTGAGCGCGGGACCGGGATTGACGGAGAACGGTTCGCCCCGCGAACCCGGTTCGGCGATGGCGAACGGCGCGCCGGGCAATAGCTGGAGATTGGCGGTCGGAACGTTTGACGGAGCCGTGTAGGCCAGCGGACTTTCTATCTCCAGGCGATAGTCTCCGACCACCACGAACGGGAACCGGAATCCACCCGGCGGGAAATCGTACTGGTGTCCCCCGGTGTCCACCACGGTGCCGCCCGAAGTGATGGTCGCGGGGAAGATGCTGGCCCCGTCGTCACCGAACACCACCGCGGGAAGTCCCGTGGCGGTATTGATCATGGTGATCACGGCCCCGTCGACCGGCAGGCCGGTGACGCTGTCGAACACATGGCCGGTGGGGTCGATCAGGGCGGTCACCGAAACGTTGTCGGTGGGGTCGAGGACATCCACGTAGGACGCCTCGGCGGTCTGGTCGGGTTCCACGGTGAGCATCGGATCCAGGGCCCGCGGCGCAATGCCGCCTTCGGTCTGGACATAACCGACGAATTCACCGGTGTCGGGACCGGTTTCCGTCACCTGAAGCAGGATGTCGTCCCCATCCGCCAGGACTTCCACCCTGATGATGACCGTTTCACGCACGGCCGGATCCAGGTTCTGGTCCAAATCTCCCACCCGAATGAAAACGGGTTCACCCTGATGGATCAGGGTCCGCGCCGTCAGCGGCAGCGGTTGGCTCAGGTCGAGCGGCTGGACCCTGCCCGGCGGCACCGGCGGCGGCAGCGCCATGAACACCCCGGTGGGCGTCCCGTCGGTGCTGTATGACGTTTGCGCCACGTTGACCATTTCGGCGTCGGTGCGATTCGGCGCGTACTGGAGAAGTTCAATGGCGGCCGGAGTCCGCAAATCGACCGTGACGATGGTCACCAGATTGGACTCGGCGAAAAGGTTGTCGGTGCCGTCCACGGAATAGTTCGCGGTGGCGATGTTGTCGATGATCGTCCCGGGCGGGCTCTGGGCGAACCCCCGGGTCGGCGCGGCCAACATCCCCACTGTGAGAACGAAAAGCCAAAGGGCGAATGCCGTGGTCCTGAACAGACGGACGCCCGGACATGTCTGAATGACACTTCCGGGACGCCCGAACCTGTTCATGTTGCTAAACCGTTTTGCCACTGGCAACCCGCCCGGATGACTCCCGGGACAGGAATCCTTCTAGTCGATAATGACCGAGAAGGTTTCCGTCGCTGCCGATGCGGCGGCCACGGTGAGGTAGACCACCCGGACATCGGTCACGGCGGGGTCGGTTCCGTTGGCGCCGGGCACCGGACCATAGGCCCAGGTCGCACCGCCGTCGTTGGAGTAGGAAACCACCGCGGCCGGAACCGTGGCGACCGATCCCACCAGGAACGCGCTGTTGGCCGGGACCGAATCGATGACCTCGACGTTGTCCGCGGCCAGGGTACCGGAGTTGGTCACCAGGATCGTATAACCGACCGTTGCGCCCGGAATCGCCTTCGGGTTCACGGCCAGGTTGAAGGGATCGCTGATCACGCTGGTCGTCTTCATGGCGGTCAAGGTGGTGGTGATGACCTTGTATCCGTCCTTGCTCGAGAACCGGCCGTCGGTAGCTCCGTCGGCCGTACCGGCGCCGTCGCCGAACACGATCTGGATCAGGGCCGGGTCGTCGGCCGCGGCCGCGTCATCGGCGAGGATGTCCGCGCCCTGGGCGCCACCGGTGCCGCCGGCGGCGGTCTGTGCGATCAGGTCGTAGGAAGCGACATCGTTGTTGACCTGGACCAGCGGGATATCGGACAACACGAACACCGTGATGGAGGCCCCGGAAGCCAGTTCGTCGATATAGGTGTCGGTGTCGGCGGCGGTGTAGGTGTTGTCGGCGTCGGTATCGACGTAGACGTTCACGTTGACCGCGTTGAAGGTCTCGACCTCACCGAAGGCACCGGTGGGCGAATTCAAGGCCGACAGGGAGTAATCCTGCACCGTGTTACCGTTATTGGTCACGGCATAGGTCAGGACCTGGGCTAAGCCACCGGGAATCACGGCAACGATGGCAGCATCGACCGTGGTCACGGTCAGGTCGACCTTGTTGTCCACCAGGAAACTGGCGATGTTGCTGACCACCTGCGTCTGCGGCGTACCGCTGACGGAGAAGTCGAGGGTCGCCGTGTTGTTGATCGGCGTGCCCGAAGGGGTGTTCTGTGCCAGAGCGATCGAGGACAGACCGAACACCAGGGCGCCGGCCAGCAGGATCACGAACAGGTTCTTTTTGCTACGGATCGTCATTTCAAGCCTCCTTGCCAAAATGGCTTAGGTTTACTGCAACTGTGCCCGGAAGGACACGCTTCCCTCGGCGCCCGGCTCCAGAGGATTCTGGAAGGTCCAGCGCACGTGGGTGAAATCGGACTCCTTGGCAGGGCGCGGTTGGCCCTTGGCGTCCGTGACGGTCAGGTTCCGAGGCGCGTCGTAGCGTGACCCGCCGTCAGCCGACATGCTGACGGTGGCCTGGTACGGGCTGTCCTCCACCTGGGTGAAGACCATGTGGTCGGGGATGGGATTGGTGATCACGACGTCCGCCGCGGGTTCCGTCCCGTGGTTGGCGAAAGTGATCGTGTAGATGACCTCGTCGCCGGGAACGACCTTGCCGGCCTCCACGCGCGTGGTCACTTCCTGCCCCTCTTCATCGGTCGTGGTGATTTCCGTAAGGGCCACGGTGTTCAACTCGACGGCCGCATTCGCGACGCCGGCCGACAACAGGACCAGAACGGTGATGGTTAGCACTCTTTTCATGACTTTCTCCTCCTTCTTTGGTTCAACGTTCAATCAATCGTGACAGTGAATGTGATCGTCTGTCCGGGACCGCCGACGGCCACGTCACCGATTGCCACGGTGATCGTGCCCGATGTTGTGCCGCCCACATCACCGTTGTCGCCGTCGAGGGCGTCGGTGACGGAGGCTCCGTTCAGCATCAGGGTGCCCGGGTTGTAGGTTGTGTTCAGGGGAATGTCGTCGCTGATCACGACGTTACTGGTTGTGCCCGTTCCGGTTGCGGTCACGGACAGCTCATAGGTGATGGTGGCTCCGGTTACCGGCCGCGATCCCCCGAAGGGGTCGACCACCACGGCGGATTTGAGAATGGCCAGCTGCGCGGACAGGGGCACGATGCGGTAGGTTCCCCGATCGTCCGCCAGGCCTCCACCGGCGCCCACCACCGCATCCACGCCCATCTCTCCCGCCCCGACGATGACCTCCCCGGGGTTTCCGCTTCCCGTATTGGAGACGACGTCCAGACGGCTGTCCCCCAGCTGGTCCACGAGGGCGCCGGACGGGATGTCGTTCAGCAGGAACAGCATGGTGAAGGCGTCCGCGGCCAGGACCGGGTCATTGCCGCCGGGGATGTAGAGTTCGTCGCTGCCCGGGTCGAAGCTGCCGTTCCCGTTGGTGTCCAGGTGGATGTTCGTCAGGTTGGGGTCGAAGTCGTCGCCCGTCAGCGTGCTGAGGCCCGTCAGCGCGTAGGAGTCGCTGCCGTTGCCGATGTTGGTCAGCCGGAAGGTCAAGGCCTGGCCACCGGCGCCGGGCTGGACCGCAACCGGCGCGGCGTCCTGCCACACCAGGCTGAGATCAAGCACCTCGGCCACCGACGTGGTCACGGTGTTGCTGACACCGGAGTAACCAGTACCGGTGATGGTGTAGTTGATGATCGCCTGGCTGGTGATGTCGGTACCCGCGGGCGTGCCGCCGGCAAAGGCGCAAGCGGCCCCAGCCAGGCAGAAAACCGTTACCGGAATCAGGCGAGAAATAAGCCTCACGAAATCGGATCCTTCCCTCGGCAAATGACGGCGCCCCGGACGAGGGATGGACCCGTCCCTGGGGCGTTCGGGTCCAGCGCCGATCCTTCGGCGCGTAACCCATTACTGGCTCTTGTTTTTTCGGGAATTCAAGGGGACGGCTTTAGGGGGATATTCGCTGGGAGGGCACAAGGAACTATAATAATTGCAGGATTTTATCTTATTTCTTGGTTTTTTGCATTTTCATTATCGCCCCAGGCCATTTCGATTCTTTGCGAGTCGGGATTCAGGAGGATTTTTGTCGTGACCGGCTCGATATTCTCAATTAGGATTCGGTTCAACATCATTGAATGACACATCTCGCTCAGAACATTGGATTCGAAAAAACCCTGGAGGGAGTCACTCATGTTCAAGAAAATCCTGTTCCTCACGTTGGTGACCGCGGTCCTGTGCCCCCTGACGGCCATGGGCAGCATCTACTTCGGAGCCGGCATCGGAAACTCATGGCAAAGCGCGACCGTCGAGGCCGGTGATGTATTCGACGAGGTATCGGAGATCAGCCAAAGTTCAACCGGTTGGAAGATTTTTGCCGGTTTCAAGAGCGAGAGCATTTTCGGCATCGAGGGCGGTTACCGGGACCTGGGCAAGGTCGAGTCCCCGTTTGCCGGATTGAATTACGGGATCAGCAGCGACGGCTGGGACATCGCCGCCATGGGCCACCTGGAAATCGCGATCATCGATCTCTTCGCCAAGGCGGGCGCCTTTTTCTGGTCCACCGATTCCAACTTCATCGGTGACGACAGCGGGACCTCCTTCCTGTGGGGTCTGGGTGCGGGGGTTTCCCTCGGGCCGGTCGGTATCCGGCTCGAATGGGAAAGCATGGAGGTTGGATCGATGGACAATCTCTCGATGTTGAGCCTGGGGGCAACTTTCGGGTTCTAGGCTTGGCTAGGGTGACGGCCGCCTGAAAGGGCGGCCGTCCATTTACCGAAGGAACTCAGCCCACGAATCCCAGGCAGGTCATTCTACTGGTCGAAATTTCCTTCAGTGGACTTTTCCCTGGTTCCGAAGGGAAGATGATACCGCAACCCCATGGCAAAACCCCCTTCAAATAGACTTTCCGTTGAACCAAGGCGTACGCTTAGATCCAGATCAAACCGATTCGAAAGCGGCAGGAACACCTGCTGAACAAAGCCAAGACCATCATAAAAACCGGCCGACAATCCGGAAAACAGTCGCGCTTTGGAACCAACGGGATAGCCCATGCCAATTTTGAAATAGCCTCCCCCTGAAGCCAACGGGAGATCCTCGTTCAATGAAGTCTGGAAATTTGCCTTATGGTAGTTTCCGATACGGAGGTGAGAACTCATGGGAAGGTTGTCTGAAGAATCCCCAAAGGTGAAAGGAATTTCACTGCTCAAATACCCGGCCCCGATTCCGATATACTTGCTTTCCATCGCTGCATATGGGTTGTAGTAGCTGTAGGAAACCGATTGTTCATAACTATCACTTATCTGTGCCCCATCAACATAGCTGGACAGGGGCATCCGTGCATTGGAATCCAGATTGCCGCCCCGAACGCCCAGGGCGAAAATGACACCACTTTCAGAACAGTGGCTAACCTGCACCGACCCGGCCATGTCTACGAATTTGTTTTTTTCCGACGCGATGGGATTGCCGGAGCAATCCCGAATGACCGAGACCACCTGGCCGACACCCCCATGGGCACTGACCGTTAATTCATCGGGATGTTCCGGGTCGATCCGTATTCCGATGGGCATGACAATTATGAACAACCACAAGGTCGTCCGACGTAATTTGTAGGCAAATCCACCCATTATGGCCCCCTTGTTTTCTACTGATCACGACTCCCTTTTTGAACGCGCTTGAAGCTGTTGAATCTTGTCAATAAAGCATCGAACCCGGCTTTCTCGTGCGTGGAAAGTCCGTTCAGCCGCGAGCGATGGTCCTGCGGCTGAGGCAGGATCCGCCAGTTTTCACCTTCCAATACCAGGAAGGCTTTTTCCAGTTCATACTTTTCCGGAAAGTCCGGGGACGTCTGCTCGAAAGCACAAAGGGCCAGGCGCCCGTCAGCAATGGTTTCAACCACCCGGTTGATGATCCGGTGGTCGGCGAAAAACACCACTCCTTCCTCGACAAACCTGCTCACAGCCTTTTTCTGATCGGGGTTATGCATCAGGAACAATTCCGGTGCTTCACCGGCCTGCCCGTTCTGAAGCAGATCAAACAGATGCTGAAGAACACTATCTGCGGGACACGCGGCCATCGTCGTTGTTTCGGAGGCGGTGGGGGTTTCCTGTTCGGGGATTCCGGCCCCCTGTGCGCTGTCAACGGAACTGAAAACGGTATAATAGACAAGACCCGCTATCGACCAGAATACGATCCAGCTCAGGTGTTTTCCCTTTGATGCCGCCAGGGCCATCGCACCACTGAGAAAAAACACGGCACCGACAGTCAACAAAACCACCCGCGCCGGGTCAGCCGTTTCGCGGGAAACGGACCACACCAGAAAACCCAGACCCCACCAGGCGACGGTTGTCAGGTGCCAGGCAAACCGAAGGGTTCTTTTGGTGAAGAAGTCACTGCCGAAAAGATGTGGAATACGCGAACTCCGAAACAGGCGTATCAGGATGAAGCGCTCGCCCAGGTACGAGTGGACAACTCCAATGGCGAAGCAGAGTATGGCTGCCGTCAGCAATACCATTGTAAAACCATCCCTCCGGGATCCATTTCAATTCCAACAAACTTTGGGCCCATCCGCGAAATCGATTGGTGGGAAACTGGCGAAAGCCGGATGCGTGACAAGCGGCTTTGTCAGGTGCAAGCTCCTGTTAGCCGTTCACAGACACTAACGCCAACTCCAGCTCATGCGCTTCGTCAGGCTGGATGCCCACCGCACGAACCCTTCGACATGTCCCATACGGTCCTTGCACATATACCGCCTCTGAGAAAATAATCCAATGCGTAGGCGGGCCAATCAGTTTGAGATTTAGGGATTCCTTACCAAATTCTGGTTGCTTGCTGCAAATTTCGGAAATCTCGGACCGCGAAACATCCATAGTATATCGGAGCCCACTGCGGATCAGAACACGCTTTTCGCCAACTAGAATCGGGCGAAGCACCGTTGCGCGATAGTCGGCAACCATCCACAGTGCTCCGTATGCGGAGCTAAGAGTGAAGAGCCACGCCGCGGCCGAATTCCACATGGAGAGCAACAAATGTACAGCGAACCCCTCAACCGCCAAAAGCACGACAAAGCCTAATACGATTCCTGCCTGACCACTTCGACGGTGGTGGGTGAACGCTGCTGTACCTGCAAGATCGTGGGGTACCGACCGCCACGCGCCCAACGCGTAATAGAAGATTCCAATTTCGGAAGCGAATACCCCTGCTGCTCGATTGTTGCGCAACAACCCAAAGGCCGCGCTCCGGAATTGTTCAAGGGGGTCCAGGGCTACACTGCGTCGTGCTTCACGCAATGCCCTTCCGGCACGCCAAATGATCCACCCCAACAAACCTAATTCTGCGGGGACAACAATTGCTTCAAGAAAATGTAGCGTCCGTTGGTGACCGGAAGGAAGCACTATGGAGGCTACCAGCAAGCTGGCCACTACAACGGGGGCCAACCTGAAAATGGAGTGCCCGGCCCGACGTACCAAAAGAAAGTAAAATGCCAGCGGGACCAGGATAACCATGTCAATTGTCAGCCCAATGACAACAACACCAGCGCTCTCGATGCTAGACAGCCGACTAACTACGGTCAAAGCAGTTGCATAGACCGCCGTTACGACGCCCAAGAACAATAGGAGTGGCATACGTTGATTTGGTATGGCTTGAATCAAAATTTTTCCCTCTCCGCCGGACGTTGGGTTCACCTGCAAACGTGTTTGGCACGAACCTGGCGCCAGCACGGTGAGTGCCAAGTGGCTTTGTCAGGTGGAAGCTCTTGTTCGCTGAACATGCCACAGCGAATTGGACAAAACCGCCTACCCCAGTATCGAATCCAAGTCCTGGGCCGCGCCGAGAATGCGTGCTATTTCTACGGGCTTGCTTCCCGATATGTAAACAACCATGTAGGAATAAACTGGAAAGAACCTAACAGCCCGAGATGTCAAGTCATCGCGATAGTGCCCAGCCTCGGGATTCTCAGCCAGCAGTTGGAATACTTCAAAAAACCGAGCATGAACATCAAGCGCTGACTGGACGTTATCTGCTGCAATGTACTCCAGTATTGCATCGAAGTCGGCTTCAGCCTCATTCGAGAAAATATAATCGGACATATCAGCTCAACCGCGAGAGCAATTTGGCCTTGAGCTCAGCCATTACAGTTTCGCCGTCACGCAATTCGCCACGTTCAACCTGGTCAATTCCTTTTTGAATCTCGCCTCGGATAGACTGTAACCTCGCCTCAAACAGTTGCTCCTTCTCACGCATTAGCCGAAGGCCATCACGAACGACCTCACTGACGGAGGCATAGTCGCCAGACTCGACCTTCGCGCGGACATATTCTTCGAATTCTCGCCCAACAGAGACATTCATAGCCTCGCCTCCCATAGCTGATGTGTGGTCTCAGCATACAGCAACACGGCAACAATGTCAATTTTTGACATCGGCTTGATCACCCGGCCGCCAGGCCAACGCCTTGAGAGAAGCTAACTCTTTACCCAATACAATGTTGGGTTCATCTGCAAACGTGTTTGGCGGGCGCTTGGAGCACGCCAAGCGCATGCCAAATCTCGTTTGTCAGGTGGAAGCTCCTGTTAAACTGATTCCCTCAGTCCGTCGACTCCGTAAGGAATTTCTCAAAAAACTCAACCACTTGGTCCTTGGACAATTGACCTGAAGCAACCCCCAGGGTGAGTTCTTCAATTTCGTCGTCAGTGGCCGACAACTCGTGGCCGTTGATTAGCAAAAAGACTTCTGAAGCCGCCACAGCAACCCGCTTGTTGCCATCAACGAACGGATGATTTGCACACAGGTGAAAGTGGTATGCCGCCGCCTTGCCGGCTAAACCAGCATGAAGCTCATTGCCACCAAAAGTTGATTGCGGCATAGCCGCTGCAGATTCAAGTAATCCACGATCGCGGAGGCCTGAGTCCCCACCGAATTCTTCAATTACACGGCGATGAACCAGCAGGACGTCGTCTACTGACAAGAAAGCTACTAGCTGCATTACTGGGCCAACCGCTTCAAGACGTCCTTACGTTTCTTGATGACGTACTCGAGCTTTTTGCTCATTTCCTCAGGGCTGACGAGGGTCGGCCGAGCCGGCGTAACGATCAGATTCCCGTCTTGGATCGTGAG